>JAQTLI010000052.1 GCA_028714995.1 Methylobacter sp.
GGTGCTGAAACATTGGCAGGGTATTATGGTCCGCATCTTTAAATGTCCAGAGTTTCTTACGATGGTGCAGCGACTCGAACAGCTTTAAACTGTATTTATTGGGGATTATTTCATCTTTTTCTGCCAGTAGCATCGCTGTATTTCCCGAATAATTTTGCAGGTTTTTCATATTGTCGAATTTATCACGGATCAACCATTTGGCAAGGAAAAGCCAGTAATGGTGTTGTGCAATATCGGCCATATTATTAAACGGACTGATCAGGACAATACCTTTAACCGGAACCTCCCCGCTTTGCACGATTCCCCCGACAACGCCCCCTCCAACTGATTCACCCCACAGAAAAATAGGGCCGCCAAAATCGTTCAATGCCTGTTTTGAGGTTTGGATGCCATCGGCAATCAGCGCCAGTTCCGATGGCTCCCCATTTCTGGCGCCATAGCCTGGATATTCTGCAAGGATCACCCGGTAGCCCTGTTTTTCCAATGCGTCCCGATAATAGGTTCGGTCTGTTGCCGAACCCGCATTGCCATGAAAAACGATAACCGTACCCTTGCTTGTTATGTTGGATTTTTTGGAGATTAGGCCCAGATAATTATCCGTTGACGGCCAGAGTTTCAGGTTGGCTTGATCCGCCAGTTGTTGTTGATATTCAATTGAATACTGCGCAGGGAAATAGATCATTTTTCGTTGGAATAGAAAAATGACAAACAGGAGCAGTAAGTAGGTCAGCAGTATTGAAAGCATCGGTTTGATGGTCAAAGGTTAAATGCCCGTCGTGCACATTGGTACAACGAAGTGCGGCGCTTCGTAGCGTAGCGGTTGAGCGCAGGGTTATACAGCATGCTTTTTGAGGCGCTCAATGTCTCTGATGTGTTTGTCTTTTTGTGTTTCCGCAGAGGCCACGGCCAGCTCCTTTAGCCGAATGAGCGACGCCACTGATGCTAGCCGAACGGGGATATTGAACAGCTTCGCGTCTACTGCATCCTTGGCGACTTCAAAATACGTTGGCCCATCTTTTTGAGGAGTGAGGAGTTCGGCGTAATACAGCCGTTTCAACGGCACTTGCAGTCCAGGTTTTGTGAACGAATCGGAGGTGTAGCTATTCATATGTAAACCATCGAGGGCCCGAGAAATGCGCGCTGAATTCTCAGTGGTGGGGTTCACGAGAAGATCCATGTCGTCCGCTTGACGGTCGTCGCAATACCAAGCGACGGCTAGGCCACCGATAATGATGAATTCCACACTGTTAGCCGCAAAGACGCGAACGAGTTCCTCATTTGCTCCGACGTGGATGAGCGTGTCGCCGATCTTGTTCATGCCGTATAACGTAATATATACGGCATCGATTATCTTATAAAAAATCTGGTTTGTCGTATATTCATCATAAATTCATCGTGTGATTGTTTTGATTTAACAAGTTAAGATAATTAGGATAGGGCATATTTTAGTTTGTCTCTGCCTGACCAGTAATCCGTCGCCAGTTGCTGGGCCTGTTCCTGCGTATCAGCTTTACCTAGCAGCTTAAGTGCAATCGCCGCAGTGCCGATGATTGATGCTTCAGCAAACTCATCTTCAAGCTTTCCCTGCCAGATTAACGCCAGTTGCTCTGGATCGAGGAGCTCGGGTTTGACGTGGCGGCGAGCAAATAAAGCGGGCCAGTTTTCATCGGATAATTCGCCGTCGTGTACACTTTGCACCAGGCATTCCATATCGGGATTGCGTTCGGTTTCGCCACCTTCGCCTTTTAATACCGACATGTGCGGCTGGTTTAAAAGGGCTGCAGCTTGCTGGTGAACCGGGCGATAACCGGGATGGAATATGCCCTGAATGCTGTATTCGGCATTAAAGGGGTTTAACAATCGCACCAGGGTATGAACCGGCGAGCGCAAGCCCAGTATCGGCCGTAGCTCTATAATTTCATGCAGTTTGGGGCAGAAATGCTCCAGCGACAAATAACTAAAATGCTGTTGTTCCAGCTGCTGTTTGGCATCGCTAATAGAGCTTGCGCATTTAATACCCAAATACTCAAGCATGTTTTCAGTGTACAGCCTGCCGGCGGTATGGCCGCTTGCGCCGTGCATAAAAACGGTGATGCCGTTTTCAGCCAGCAGCAGAGCGGAAAGCAAAAACCAGGGCAAATGGCGGCGCTTTCCTGCATAAGATGACCAGTCCAGATCGACTTTCGTCGCGTTGCCGGCAAGATTGAATGATTCCCGGGCTGCCTGTACGAAACCGGCCAATTCTTCCGCGGTTTCTTCCTTGACTCGCATCAGCATCAGGAAGGCGCCCAGCTGAATAGGCAGAACCTGTTCGCTTAGGATCATGCTCATGGCTTGATAGGCTTCATCCTGAGTCAGTGGCCTGGAGCCTTTTTTGCCTTTGCCGAGGATGCGGATGATTTCCGCGAACGGATGTTCGGGATGCGGTGTTTGCTCGTGATGGGTTAATTTCATATCGCCAGGGATGGTGTGTATGCCGCAAGACTGTCGGGAGCAGTCGCGGCGATTGCCAGGGATGGTGTGTATGCCGTAAGCCCGCTGGGAGCGGGCGCGACGAAAGTAAATACTACATAATGGTCAATTAACAGGGCGGCAAATATGATCATTAAATAAATGATCGAATAGGCGAAGGTTCGCATGGCCGTTTTATCATCTTTTCTATACATCATCAAAATGGCGAAATAAATGAAGCCAAGGCCTAATGGAACCGCCGAGAACAAATAAATCAGGCCGCTCATGCCGGTTAAATAAGGCAGCAGGGTGACAATCAGCAATAGCACGGTATAAAGCAGTATCTGCAAGCGGGTAAATTCCTTGCCGTGTGTTACCGGCAACATGGGAATTTCAACCTTGGCGTATTCTTCACGTCTGGCAATGGCTAGAGCCCAGAAATGCGGGGGGGTCCATACGAAAATGATCAAAAATAACAGCAGCGCATAAGGATGCACTTCGCCCGTCATCGCGCACCAGCCCAGCAGCGGAGGAGCCGCTCCGGCTGCACCGCCGATAACGATGTTCTGCGGCGTCATCCTTTTGAGGTAGACGGTATAAATAACGGCGTAACCGATCAATGAAAAAAAGGTGAGGATAGCGGTCAATGTGTTGACCATGAAAATCAACAAAGCCATGGAAATGACGCCAAGCACCAAAGCAAAAGTGATCACATTGGCTGAGCTCAGGTTGCCTTTGGGCAGCGGACGATTTTCCGTGCGCCTCATTTGCGCATCAGCTTTCTGGTCAAGAAAATGATTGATTGCAGCGGCTGAGGATGCGGCCAGAGCAATACCCACGGTACTGTAAATAAACAGTCCTAAAGGCGGCATTCCCGGAACGGCTAATAACATGCCGACAACAGCGGTAAAAAGAATGAGTGCGACAACTTTGGGTTTGCACAATTCGAGGTAGTTTTTCCAGGAAAGCAGGGAGGATTCGCTAGGCATGGTTTATATAGATTCCAACTTTTTTATTATTGTATAGAATACAGTGAACTATTGATTATTGAAATAGGCCGACACGCCAACATTTACATAAAGAGGGAGTTATGAAGAATCGATTATTATGTGCCACGTTACTGTGGCTGCCGGTTTTTACAGTCAGCGCGGAAATGAAGGTGTCCGAGCGTGTACTGGAGAACGGTTTAAAAGTTCTTGTTAAGGAAGATCACAGGTCTCCGGTCGCGGTTTCTCAAGTCTGGTATAAAGTTGGTTCAAGTTATGAGCCCGGCGGTATTACCGGACTTTCCCATATGCTTGAACACATGATGTTTAAAGGCACCGACAAACATCCCGCAGGTGAGTTTTCCCGTATCATTGCCGAAAATGGCGGAGAAGAAAATGCTTTTACCGGCACGGATTACACGGCCTATTTCCAGACGATGGAAGCTTCCAGGTTGGCAGTCAGTTTTGAGCTGGAAGCCGATAGAATGCGCAATCTACACCTATTGGCAGATGAATTGAAAAAAGAATTGCAGGTGGTGACTGAGGAACGCCGGATGCGTACGGATGACAATCCGCAGGCAAAAATGCAGGAGCATTTTAATGCGATGGCTTATACCAACAGCCCGTATAAAAGCCCGGTCATTGGCTGGCCTGCAGATATTGCAAATTATACGGTTGAAGATCTTCAGGCCTGGTATCAGCGCTGGTATGCGCCCAATAATGCGACCCTGGTCGTAGTGGGCGATGTGGAACCCAAAGCGGTTTTCGCACTGGCAGAAAAATATTTTGCCCCGCTTAAGCCCAGCGAACTTAAAACGATAAAACCACAAGCTGAAGTCGAACAGCTGGGCGTTCGCAAGATGACAGTCAAGATACCTGCAAAACTGCCATATCTGCTGATGGGCTATAAAGCGCCGGTATTAAAAACAGCAGAGCATGAATGGGAAGCCTATGCGCTGGAAGTACTGGCCGGTGTGCTGGATGGAGGCAGTAGCGCCAGATTGGCCTCAAATCTGGTACGCGGCAAACAGATAGCAGTTTCTGCCGGAGCAAGTTACGGCTTGACTTCAAGATTGCCGGAATTGTTTATGCTGGAAGCTACGCCTGCGGAAGGAAAGAACGTATGGGAACTGGAGTCCGCGTTAAAGGATGAAATTACCAAGCTGCAAATTAACTTGATAGATGACGAAGAATTAAAGCGCATTAAGGCACAGGTTTTAGCCAGTGCAGTTTACGAACGTGATTCCAACTTTTATCAGGCCATGCAGTTAGGCATGCTGGAGACAGTCGGCCTGGGCTGGAAAAAAGCGGATGAGTATGTCGGCAAGGTCAATGAGGTAACGGCTGAACAGGTGCGGGATGTGGCGCGTAAATATCTGGTTGAAGACAAATTGAGCGTTGCTTATCTGGAACCCCAGCCGATCAATGGCAATAATATTACCGAGACTGAGACAACAAAAGGAGTTAGATAATGCGTATCCGTCTGTTAGGTTTTATTTTTTTATTGTTCAGTCAATCCGTCTGGTCGGCTGCAAAAATTGAGCACTGGCAAACGCCTCAAGGAAGCCGGGTTTATTATGTGCATACGGAGGGCCTGCCTATGGTGGATATACAGGTTGCTTTTGATGCCGGCAGTGCGCGTGATGGGCATCAGTTTGGTTTGGCGGCATTAACTTCCGCGTTACTGGATACCGGTGCGGGGGAGTGGAATGCCGACGAAATTGCCCAGCGTTTTGAAAGTGTCGGCGCGCAATTCGGTGCGAGCATTTCCAAAGATATGGCGGCAGTAACGCTACGCACATTAACGGATAAGCCCTTATTCGATAAGGCGCTGGAGACGATGCAGGTGATCCTGGCTAAACCGAGTTTTAATGCGGCCGATTTTCAACGGGAAAAAAACAGAACCTTGGCCGGCTTAAAACAGCAGGAGGAATCGCCGTCAGATTTGGCAGGCATTGCTTTTTATAATGCCTTGTATGGAGATCATCCTTATGCACACCCGACTTCCGGCGTGATTGCAACCGTATCCGGTTTTGAAACGAAAGATCTGCGTAATTTTTATCAGAAATATTATGTTGCCGCCAATGCGGTGGTCGTGATTGTTGGCGACCTGTCCAGGAAGCAGGCGGAGAAAACGGCGGAGGATTTGTTGACGGGGTTGCAGGTAGGTCAAAAGCCTGAGCTATTGCCGGAGGTGACCATGCCTAGTGAAGCAACGCAGAAGCATATTGAATTTCCCTCATCGCAGACCCATGTTCTGGTTGGAATGCCTGGCACTTACCGTAAAGATCCTGACTACTTTACGCTGTATGTCGGCAACCATATTTTGGGCGGAAGCGGCCTGGTTTCCAAGCTCTTTGATGAGGTGAGAGAAAAACGTGGTCTGGCGTACAGCGCGAGTAGTTCTTTCTCACCGATGTTCAGAAAAGGCCCGTTTACGATAGGCTTGCAGACACGCAATGATCAGACCCAGCAAGCGCTGGAAGTGCTTAATAAGACACTGGCTGATTTTATTGCGCAAGGTCCGACGGAAGCAGAACTCGTTGCCGCCAAGAAAAATATTACCGGCGGTTTTGCCATGCGCTTTGATACTAATAAAGAACTGGCCAGCTATGTCGGCATGATCGGTTTTTATGAGATGCCATTGGATTACCTGGATACTTTTCAGCAAAACATCGAGCAAGTAACGGTTGCATCAATAACCGATGCGTTCAAGCGGCGTATTGATCCGCAACTACTGCAAACTATAACCGTCGGCAAGTCAACAGAAAACAGTGAAAAATAAACTCAGAATTATCGGTGGAGACTGGCGCAGCCGATGCGTGGGCTTCGTCGATGTGCCGGGCTTAAGGCCCACGCCTGCAAGGGTACGGGAAACTTTATTTAACTGGCTGCAGTACGACATTGTCGGCAAGCGCTGCCTGGACTTGTATGCAGGCAGCGGTGCCCTGGGCTTTGAAGCGGCTTCCAGAGGCGCCAAGTCTGTCACTCAGGTGGAAAATAATGCTCAGGCCTGCCGATGCTTAAAGGAAAATTCAGTTGCGCTAACCGCCAGCCAGATAAAGATCGTTCAAAGCGATGTGTTGCGTTATTTGGCAGGCGATGCAGAACCCTTCGATATTGTGTTTCTTGACCCGCCATTTGGCATGAATCTGGCCGCGCAAACCTGTCAGTGGCTTGAAGAAAAGGGCTGGCTGGCAAGGCATGCAAGGATTTATGTTGAAACTGAGCGGCACTGCGATCTTAAAGGCATCCCCGAAAATTGGCGTCAGCTGAAAAGCAAAACCGCAGGGGATGTGGGATATCATCTGTTTGAGAGGTTGGACTGATTTATTTTTTTAAATCAGACTCTTGGTATAGAATTGCCGATTTTTTCGAAAACTACACATTATGCAAATTACTGCAATTTATCCGGGTACCTTTGATCCCATTACCAATGGACATTTGGATTTGATTGCCAGAGCATCCAAGCTTTATCACAAAGTCATTGTTGCTGTGGCTGTTAACAGGGGGAAAACTCCATTATTTTCTCTTGAAGAGCGGGTGAATCTGGTTAAAGCAGTGACCCCGGAGTTCTCTAATGTGCAGGTAATCGGTTTTGATACTTTACTGGTTGATTGCGCCAAGCAACAGGGAGCGAATGTGATTTTGCGAGGCTTGCGAGCGGTATCTGATTTTGAATATGAGTTTCAGATGGCAGGGATGAACCGGCGTCTGGCACCGGAATTGGAAACCGTGTTTTTAACGCCAGCCGAACAATACGAATTTATTTCTTCGAGCATGATCAGGGAAATTGCACAACTACATGGCGATGTGTCCTGTTTTGTCCCTGATGTTGTTCACCAACGGTTAATCAAGAAGTTTAGTTAGGAGTAAGTATGGCCCTTATTATTAATGAAGAATGTATCAATTGCGATGTCTGCGAGCCGGAATGCCCGAATGGTGCGATTTCCCAAGGCGAGGATATTTATGTGATTGATCCCAATCTCTGTACCGAGTGCGTGGGGCATCATGATGTGCCGCAATGCATGGAAGTTTGCCCTGTAGATTGCATAGATAAAGATCCCAAGCATATTGAAGACAAGGACAGTTTGTACCAGAAATACTTGAAGCTGACAGCTTAGGCTCTTTGGTTTGCGGTGCGAGCCCAGCAGGATACGCACCGCGACTACATTCTCTATCTACACCAGCCGTAACCAATTCAGGCTGTCAGCAGTAGTTCCAACCGGCTTGTATTCCGCCCCGACCCAACCTGCATAAGCCGATTTTTCAATGGCTGAAAATACCCGTTCAAAGTCAATCTCCCCGGTCCCGGGCTGGCCGCGTCCCGGGCAATCTGCAAACTGGATATGACCGATTTGATAGGCATGTTCAGCAATAAATTGCTCAGGTTTTTCGCCCATCATTTGCATGTGATAAATATCGTACTGCATGAACAGGTCAGGCCGGTTGAGCTGGTTTAAGATATCGAGCATTTGTGATCCGCTATGAATGATAAACCCCCGCATATCCAGCGTGTTGACGGCTTCAAAAACAGTTTTAATGCCTAAAGGGGAAAATGCCTCGGCAGCAAAGTACAGGTTTTCCTTAAAGATTTCCATATACTCCGGCAGGTGGTTTTCATCCAGACAGCGCCCCGGCAGGACATTAATAGCTTCCGGTTTTAACAGCTCTGCGTATTCGACTGTTTGAGCAACGGCCTGCCGGAACTGATCGCGCTTATCAGGAACGCAGGCGAGACCTTCGCCGCCCTGCAATAAATCAGCGGCATCTACATTAAACAGCACCAGTTTTAGCTGCTGTTCATCTAAGGTATCGCGCAGTGTTTCTGCATTCAGGCCATAGGGAAATTGAATTTCGACGGCATCAAAACCATGTTGTTTGGCGGCTTTGAAGCGGTCAATAAGTTCAACTTCGTTAAACAACAGGCTGAGATTGGCGGTGAACTTAAGCATCAGGCTGGCTGAATAATTTGATTAAAGTGGCAGGGTCCTGCTCAAGGTAACCATGACTGCCATGCAGTTGCATGAGTTGTGCCGCGAGGCCGGACATGGGGATGGCGTTGCCCTGTTTGGTGGATAAATCAACCGCCATATTCAGATCCTTCAGCAAGGTTTTAACCCGCCATTTAACGGGCTCAAACGTTTCGGTCGCCATCTCCGGGCCGACGATTTGCAGGGGTTTGGAGTCTGCAAACCCACCTGCCAGCGCTGCGGGTATTTGTTCGGCATCAACCCCGGCCTGTTTGGCCAGCGCCATCATTTCGGCGATGACCAGCACATTGCAGCTGACGATCATCTGGTTGCATATCTTGGTGACCTGGCCGCTGCCCACATCGCCCATATGGGTTAATTGGTTATACAGCGGCGCCAGAACGATCCGGGCAATGGCGATGTTCTCTGTACTGCCGCCTGCCATAATCGCAAGACTGCCTTGCTCTGCACCGGCAACGCCGCCGGAAACGGGCGCATCGACCCAGCCCATGCCGCATTTTTCATACAACAGTGATGCTAATCGCCGAGTGTTTTCAGGGTGTATGCTGGATAAATCAATCAGCAACTTATCGGCTGAACCGTTTTCCAGAATATCATTGTGTACAACCAATTCGACAACAGCCGTATCAGCCAGACACAAGATAATGACATCGGAAGCTTTGACCACATCAGCAATGGAGGAGTAAGCGCAAGCGCCTGCATCTGTGACAGGCTTTAGTTTTTCAGGGCTGCGGTTCCATACGTTGACGCTAAAGCCTGCATTCAGCAAACGCAGGGTCAGGGGCTTGCCCATCAGGCCGATGCCGATGAAGCCGAGAGAGTGTTCTTTATCTGACATGGAGTACCGGGGTGGTTAACAAGTGACAAATCTACAGAGAAGTACAAAAAAAGCGGGTGCAATGAACTCACTGCACCCGCTTTCACCATTACTGGGTTTTGTTATTGGCCAATGGATTTGCGCATATGTACCATTGCTTCTTCGGCATGCTTAGTCCCAACATCAGCATGTCCTTTTTTTGCTTCATCTATGGCTTCTTTTAATTGTTTGACGGCATCTGTCATGTGGGTATGTGCTTCAGCATGTTCTTTTTCAGCGGCTTCAGCATGTTTTAAACCTTCCTCTGCGTGCTTGAGCAGTTGGTCTGCATGACCATCCTGACCATGCGCGGTGGCCATCGCTGAGTGCTCCAGTGCTTGCGCTGTATGATGTTCTGTAGCATTAGACTGCGTGCTTAGACCAAGAGCGAGTGCACCAATTAAAGTAGCAATATATTTTAGTTTCATAGCAGTATGTCCTTGATGGTTGGTTAATATTCAGAGTAATTACCGTACAATCTCTCATATAATCAATGATGTTGAGATCTTATTGGTCACTTTTGTTTATAGCACACATAACAGGCGAAGCACAACATGGTGAAACTACGTATCCTTGCTATTATCACTGTGTCCTCTGGGTGCTCTGTGGTTTAATAAAAAGACAAATTGAACCATTAATCAGATTAAAACCGGTCAGGAGAAAAGATGTTAAAGAAAAGTTGCGCGGCCATTATTTTAACTGCCGTTTTTTTTGGCGCGCAGGTTTACGCAGACGGGCAAAAGGCCGCCATTGCCAGCGCGCATCCTTTAGCAACTGAGGCTGGTTTGGAAATCCTGGATAAAGGCGGCAATGTATTTGATGCGGCTGTGGCTGTCAGCGCAACACTGGCGGTCGTTGAACCCTCAGGTTCAGGGCTGGGTGGTGGCGGTTACTGGTTGCTGCACAGGGAAAAAGACGGCTTTGAAACGATGATTGATGGTCGTGAGAAAGCCCCTTTGGCGGCACACAAAGATATGTACTTGGATAAAACAGGCAGAGTGATCCCCCGCCTATCTATCGATGGCGCAAAAGCGGCTGCCATTCCTGGAATGCCTGCGGCGCTGGCGCATCTGTCAGAAAAATACGGACGCTTGCCATTGGCGGAAAGCCTGAAACCCGCGATCAGGGCAGCGAAGACCGGTTTTGCTATCGGCGAGAGATACCGGAAACTGCTCAAATTCAGAGCCGATGTCATAAAAAAAGACCCGCAGGCGGCAAAAATATTTCTGGCTGATGGTAATGTTCCAAAAGCCTATTCAATACTGAGACAGCCGGATCTGGCCAATACCTTAAAGGAATTGGCTGAATCAGGGCATGATGGCTTTTATAGTGGCGACGTAGCAGAAAAGCTGGTTGAGGGCGTTAACAAGGCTGGCGGTATCTGGACAAAACAGGATCTGGCATCCTATCAAATTGTCGAGCGCGAGCCGGTAAGAGGCAACTATCACGGCATAAAAATCACCAGCGCTTCTCCCTCATCATCCGGGGGTATCGTGTTGATTGAGGCGTTGAATGTTTTATCAGGTTATGATTTGAAAAGTATCGATGAAACAACTCGCAAGCATCTAATAGCGGAGGCTATGCGGCGGGCTTATCACGACAGGGCCTTGTATTTGGGGGATGCAGACTTTATCGACATACCCGTTAAGCGCTTGTTGAATGATGATTATGCCGCCGGATTGCGCAGTAGTCTGCGCCTGGATAAGGCGTTAGCCAGCGACATGTTGTCAGGAGACGTACAGCAACAACCCGAAGGCATCAATACCACGCATTTTTCAATTATTGATGACGAAGGTAACCGGGTTGCCGCGACGCTAAGCATTAATTTTCCTTTTGGCGCCGGTGTTGTCCCCGCCGGAACCGGCGTGTTGCTGAATGATCAAATGGATGATTTTGTCAG
>JAQTLI010000053.1:0-1662 GCA_028714995.1 Methylobacter sp.
ATAAGCTCACGTGGTTGCTTGAATGAGCCATAAAGCAAACCCCTGAACATGTGCAGATAAATAACGATAAAAAAAGCTGACGCACCGGTCGAATGCATATAGCGTATCAACCAACCCCAGTTAACATCACGCATGATGTACTCTACAGAATCGAATGCCAATTTCGCATCAGGTTTGTAGTTCATGGTCAACAAAATGCCGGTAATAAACTGGTTTACTAAAACCAGTAAAGCCAGTGAACCAAAGAAGTACCAGAAATTGAAGTTTTTTGGCGCATAGTATTGCGCCATGTGTTCATTCCAGAGTTTAGTTAGTGGAAAACGATCTAAAACCCAGTTGCCACATAAATTTAGACGGCTTGGTTTCATGTTCTTGCCTCCTCTGCAGATTCACCAATGATTAGCTGTGTGTCAGTAACATAGCGGTAAGGCGGGATTTCCAGATTGGTTGGTGCAGGTACACCGCGATACACGCGGCCAGCCAAATCAAACCAGGAGCCATGACAAGGACAGAAAAATCCACCTTTCCATTTATCACCGAGATCATTGGGGGCTATTTCCGGACGGAAGGTGGGTGAGCAGCCTAAGTGCGTGCATAAACCTACGGCGATGAATATCTCGGGTTTAATAGAGCGCACGGGATTTTTGCTGGAAGCCGGCTGTATGGATTCTTGAGAAAGCGGATCTCTAAGCTGGTCGTCCAGCGTTTTTAGTATTTCAAGAACCTCAGGGGTTCTGTTGAGTATCCAGACAGGTTTTCCTCGCCATGCAACTCTAATCAATTGCCCCGGTTCCATTTTACTGATGTCAACTTCAACAGGAGCTCCGGCCGCCATTGCCTTGACGCTGGGTTGCATTTGAGCAAGAAAAGGAACAGCTAAATATCCTGTGCCGACCGCGCCAACCACGGTCAAAGCCGAGGTCAAAAACTGGCGTTTAGATTTGTCGACGCTTTCATTATTCATTATAGGACTCTCCTGATTAGGTCTGTGCGTCTAAGTGCGCATTACTTTCTAGTTATTATAAATACCAATATACCATTAGAGCTTATGGTATTTGAAGTGCTTATACCGATCACCTTAGTATTGGTTATGTATTTAAAAGGGCCTGAATTAGTCACGTTACATGAATCGTTTTTGTAAGTATATGTTAATAAATGGGATTATTTTTTTTCTGAGTCAAAATAACGATATTATTTTTTAACCCGAATATTGTATTTGATGACTTAATGTGGCTCCTGTTTCAGTGGACAGGTTAGGCTTTTTACTAATGCCGTAAGAAAGGCCGCATTTTCCTCCGGTTTGCCAATGGTTACCCGCAGGCAATCGCTTAACAGGCCGCCTTGAGCACTAAGGTTTTTAATTAAAATACCTTGTTGTTTTATCGTTGCGAAAATTTCGTTGGCCTGATTCCGGGGTGTTCTGAAAAGAATAAAGTTAGCGGCGCTTGGATATGCCGTAATACCGTCAATTTCATTGAGTTGTTTAAAGACCAATGATCGTTCAGCGCAAATTTTTTGGGTTTGCTGGTCAAACAATGTCTTGTTGGACAGAGCAAAGTCTGCGCTTATCTGGGTGAGACTATTAATATTGTAAGGCAGGCGAATTTTATTGAGTTGCTCGATGATGGATGGATTGCCAGCAATGTAGCCGAGACGTAAGCC
>JAQTLI010000053.1:1672-11116 GCA_028714995.1 Methylobacter sp.
TAAGCCTGCCAGTCCAAGCTTTGATACAGTGCGCATGACCAGCAGGTTGTCATATTGGTTCAGAGCATTGAGAAAGCTGGCATCGGCAAAGGGCGCATAGGCTTCGTCAATAACTACCAGACCCTTGGCTGTTGTTATTATTTCCCGAATCGAAGATTCACTGAACAAATTCCCGGTTGGGTTGTTTGGGTAGGCTAGAAAAATGACTGAAGGCTTATGCTTTTCTATGGCAGCCAGCATCGCCTGTAAATCCAGATCAAAGCCGTCGGCAAGCAAAGGAATACCATGGTAGTTTAGCCCCAGACACTGACTTAGCTGTTTGTACATGACAAAACCAGGATCAGGCGCCAATACGCTGGCACTGGATGGTAGGGCCATTAACAGTAATTGAATGATTTCATCGGAGCCGTTGCCCAGTAATACATCAAACTGATCGGGTATTTGATTCAGGCGTTTGATAGTTGCAGTCAGATGACTGGCTTCAGGATCAGGATAGCGGTTCAGCGGGCAGTCTTTCAGAGCATCCAGCCAGGTTTTTTTGATGTCTTCAGGCCAGCTATAAGGGTTTTCCATGGCATCCAGTTTGATCAAGCCCTGGGCATCTGCAACTTTATAGGCAGACATAGCCAGAACTTCTTTGCGGAAAATGGAGGAAATCAGATCGGATTGCGTCATGTTCAAAAATTATAAGGATGTAGAGGGCTTAAAGGGCGGATGGCCTGCTTTGAATCTTATTTAATTCTATATTCCGCAGAACGCGCATGAGCGGTCAGGCTTTCGCCCCGTGCCAATATGGATGCGGTTTTCCCCAGGACATCAGCGCCAATTTGAGAGCAGTTGATCAAGCTAGAGCGCTTTTGGAAATCATAGACGCCCAGCGGCGATGAAAATCGTGCGGTGCTGGATGTTGGCAATACATGGTTGGGGCCTGCACAGTAGTCACCTAAGGCTTCGGCAGTATAGCGACCCATGAAAATGGCACCTGCATGGCGGATGTTTTTGCACAAGGCTTCCGGGTCTTCAATAGAGAGCTCTAAATGCTCTGGCGCAATGATGTTGGCCACATCGGCGGCTGCATTCAAGTCATTGACCTTGATCAATGCACCGCGCGTGGTCAGGGATGTTCTGATGATCTCGGCGCGTTCCATTGTGGGCAATAATTTGTTGATGCTTTGTTCAACAGCGTCCAGGAAAGCCGCATCATCACTGATTAAAATCGACTGGGCATTTTCATCGTGTTCGGCCTGTGAAAACAGGTCCATAGCAATCCAGTCAGGGTTGGTCTTGCCATCGCAGATGATTAAAATTTCCGAAGGGCCGGCAATCATGTCGATGCCGACCTGTCCGAATACCAGTTTTTTGGCAGTAGCCACATAGATATTGCCGGGGCCGACAATCTTTGCTACGGCAGGAATGGTTTCTGTGCCATAGGCAAGAGCGGCAACGGCTTGCGCCCCGCCTATGGCAAAAGCGCGGTCAACACCGGCCAGGTAAGCTGCAGCCAGCACCAGCTGATTGGTTTCGCCTTTAGGCGTGGGCACCACCATGATCAACTCGCCCACACCGGCGACTTTGGCCGGGATCGCATTCATCAACACGGAAGAGGGATAGGCGGCTTTACCACCGGGCACATAAAGGCCTACACGATCCAGCGGGGTGACTTTTTGTCCCAGAACCGTGCCGTCGGCCTCGATATATTGCCAAGACTCCATTTTTTGGTGTTCCGCATAAGCACGGATACGGTCTGCGGCTGTTTGCAGCGCCTGGGCCTGGTCAGCGGGCAGTTGATCCCAGGCCGATTTGAGGGTTGTCTTGGAGAATTCCAGCTCGCCGGCATGGGCAATATGGCATTGATCAAACCGGTTGGTGTATTCAATAACCGCTTTATCACCGTTTTTGCGCACGTTGGAAATAATATCCAGAACGCGCTGGTGGATTTCCCTGTCGTCGGTTTCATCCCATGCCAGCAGATTTTGTAATTGCTGGTTAAAATCAGTTGAAGACGTGTTGAGTTTAGTGATGTTTATATCGGACATGGCGTTATCTTTGTGCAAGGGTTTGTTCAAATTGAGCCAGCAATGAAGCAATCGCCTCATGCTTCATTTTCATTGCCGCTTTATTTACGACCAGCCGAGAGCTTATGTTCATAATAAGATCTCGCGGTTCAAGACCATTGGCCTTTAGCGTGTTGCCTGTGTCAACAAGGTCAACAATGCAATCAGCAAGGCCGACTAATGGAGCCAGTTCCATTGAGCCGTACAGTTTAATGATTTCGGCCTGTATGCCTTTGCTGGCAAAGTAACGTTGGGCTGTTTTAACGTATTTGGTGGCAACACGAATGCGGCCTGATATTTCGGGTGCATCTTTATGCGCCGCCGTCATCAACCTGCAGCAGGCGATATTTAAATCCAGCGGTTCATACAGGCTTTCAGCGCCATGTTCGAGCAACACATCTTTGCCGGCGATGCCCAGGTCGGCTGCGCCATATTCCACAAAGGTAGGCACATCGGTGGCGCGAATGATGACCAGCTGAACGTCATCCCGGGTGGTCTGTAATATCAGCTTGCGACATGTTTTTGGATCATCAACCGGGGTAATTCCCGCCTCTGCCAATAAGGGCAGTGCTTCTTCATAGATCCGGCCTTTAGATACGGCGATGGTTAGCATATTGAAACCTTTTATCTTGGGACGCGGCGTATTGTCGCACCCAATTGTGAGAGTTTTTCTTCGATGTGATCGTAACCGCGGTCTATATGGTAAATGCGATCAACCAGCGTATCGCCTTCGGCAATCAATGCGGCTATCACAAGACTCGCTGATGCTCTTAAGTCAGTAGCCATGACCGGTGCTCCGGTGAGTTTTTTAACGCCGGTGCAGATGGCGGTATTTGATTCTAGTCTGATATCGGCGCCCATGCGTTGCAACTCCTGAACATGCATGAAACGATTTTCAAAAACCGTTTCGGTAATAATGCCAACACCATCAGCTACGGTATTCATGGCCGTAAATTGTGCCTGCATGTCGGTCGGGAAAGCGGGGTAGGGCGAAGTGCGGACAGAAACGGCTTTAGGCTGTTTACCGTGCATATCCAGTTTAATCCAGTCTTCACCGGTTGTGATATCGGCTCCGGCTTCTGTCAATTTTGCCAGAACAGCATCCAGAAGATCGGGCCGGGTTTTTTTAAGTTTGACACTGCCACCGGTAATTGCAGCCGCAATCAGGTAGGTGCCGGTTTCAATCCGGTCAGGAAGAACTTCATAGTGGATACTATCTACACCCAGTTTTTCAACGCCTTCAATGACTAAGACATCAGTGCCAATACCGGAAATTTTGGCACCCATTTTATTAAGAAAATAAGCCAGGTCACTGACTTCAGGTTCTTTGGCGGCGTTTTCGATAATGGTGGTTCCCTCGGCCAAAGCGGCTGCCATTAACAGGTTTTCGGTGCCTGTGACGGTAATTTGCTCCAGAACCAGGCGACAACCTTTAAGTCGAGTCGCTTTTGCGTGGATAAAGCCACCTTCGACGATAATGTCCGCTCCCATCTGCATCAGGCCATTTAGATGGATGTCGACAGGTCGTGAGCCGATCGCGCAGCCGCCGGGTAATGACACATGAGCCTCCCCGAATCGGGCAAGTAATGGCCCTAATACCAATATTGACGCGCGCATGGTTCTGACCAGTTCATAAGGCGCTACAAAACTATTGATGGTGCTGGAATCGACTTCGATATTCATTTTCTCATCAACGGTGAGATAAACACCCATACGACCCAATAACTCCATGGTTGTGGTGATGTCATGAAGATGCGGTATGTTGCCGACGCTAACAGGCGATTCTGAGAGTAAAGTTGCAGCCAGAATAGGTAAGGCGGCATTTTTGGCGCCAGAAATACGCAGCTCCCCTGAGAGTCGTGCGCCGCCGGTAATAATTAGTTTATCCATACAGAGTGTTTTAGATTGTCTTTGTAAGTTCAGTGATCATTTGGTCTAATCAGTCTGAATTGTAAAATGGCTCGTTTTATCAAGCCCGCTGAGTTTTGCCAGGGTGAGCAATTGCTCAGGAATATTTTTGAAGCTTAATTGTGTCTTATTGTGACGGGTATATTTTATCCATTCAATCATTAATGCAAGACCGGCGCTGTCTGTACAGGAGACGCGACTGAGATCAATGGTGATTTCTTTTGCTGTTTTCAGGAAAGAAAATGATTTTACCGTCTGTTTGTCGATGGTTGAAAATGTCAAATCGCCATCGACGACAAAGTGTCCTGCCCCCTGATCAATAATGTTCAGTTTGCTCACTTTTTTTCTTCCGCAGATTTAAACAGGAATTGGCCGAGCGCTTTTTCCAGAATGATTGCAGACTGGGTGATTTCAATTTTCCCACCGTTTTTCAAGAATTCTTCAGAACCGCCGGGCTCAAGATTGACGTACTGCTCACCTAACAGGCCGGCAGTGAAAACGCTGGCGGTGGTGTCTTCAGGCAGCGTATTGTATTGCGAATCAATACTCATCTGCACAACAGATTGATAGGTTTTAGGGTCGAAGTTAATGGCGCTGACCTGGCCGATTTTAACGCCGGCGGCTGAAACCGGTGATTTAACTTTCAATCCGCCTGAGTTTTCAAAACTGGCGGTAATCGTATAACTATCCCGTTCAACAAAAGAGCTTAAGTTGCTCACTTGCAAGGCAAGAAAAAATAATCCGACGATGCCTGATGCGACAAAAAGTCCGACAAGCGTGTCCTGGGTACTGGTGTGCTGCATGTTATTAATCTCCAAACATGAGTGTGGTCAGGATGAAATCGAGACCTAAGATGCTAAAAGCTGAATTGACTACGGTGCGCGTTGTGGCACGACTAACCCCCTCAGAGGTTGGGATCGCATCGTAACCTTCAAACAGGGCGATCCAGGATGTTACAAAACCAAAAACAATGCTTTTGATAACGCCATTGATAATGTCATCCTGAAAATCGATATTTGCTTGCATTTGTGACCAGTAAGCGCCTTCATCAACACCCAGCAAGCCGGAGCCAATCATTTGTCCGCCTATAATGCCTATGGCGCTAAAGAGTGCGGCAAGCAAAGGCATGGATAAGAATCCTGCTAAAAAGCGCGGAGAAATAATGCGTTTAATCGGGTCAACTGCCATCATTTCCATGCCCGATAGCTGTTCTGTTGCTTTCATCAAGCCAATTTCTGCTGTTAAAGCAGAGCCTGCCCTGCCGGCAAATAAAAGGGCGGTAACTACAGGGCCGAGTTCCCTGACTAAAGAGGCTGCAACCATAACACCCAGTGCTTCTTCGGCTCCGAAATCAGAGAGGGTGTAGTAGCCCTGTAATCCCAGAACCATGCCGACAAACAGCCCGGAAATAGTGATAATCAGAAAAGATAACACGCCGATTGAATGCATTTGGTTAATCAGTAGCCTGGGCCTTGCCAATACGGAGATGATGCCGGAAATGGTCTGTAACAGGAAAAATGTGCCTCGGCCCAGTTTGGTAAAACTGGTACGGGTGTTTTCGCCTAAATGCTGTAGAAATTCAATCATTTTATATAGTTGCTTTACACAGTCAGTGTTGTTTCACAAGGTGCAAGGCTTTTCGCCTTTAACCTTAATAACGTTTTCCTGTTGACAATAAATCATCAACATAATCTTTTGCCGGATAATGAAAATGTACCGGCCCGTCAGCAGCGCCAGTCATAAATTGCTGAACCCATTCTGATGGAGATTGTTCAATCTCTTTCGGCGTGCCCTGGCCGACGATTTTGCCTTCGGATATTACATAAATATAATCAGCTATAGCTGCTGTTTCTTGGACATCATGAGAAACCATGATGCTGGTTAGGCCTAAGGTATTATTCAACGACTTGATAAGATGAACCAATGAGCCCTTGGAAATAGGGTCTTGGCCGGTAAACGGTTCATCATACATGATCATCATGGGATCCAGTGCAATTGCCCTGGCCAAGGCAATTCGCCTGGCCATGCCGCCGGATAGTTCGTTAGGCATCAGGTCGCGAGCCCCTCTTAACCCTACTGCCTGCAGTTTCATCAGTACCAATGTGCGAATCATGGACTCGGTAAGATGGGTGTGTTCCCGTAACGGGAAGGCGACATTATCAAAAACATTCATGTCCGTTAATAACGCGCCGCTTTGAAAAAGCATGCCCATGCGCTTGCGCAGATTGTATAGATCCGACCGACGCAACTGGTGAACATTTTTACCGTCTACTGTAATTGAGCCCTGTTCAGGAAACAATTGTCCGCCTATGAGTTTTAACAGGGTGGTTTTACCTGTGCCGCTAGGCCCCATGATGGCGGTAATTTTGCCGCGTTCGATCTCCAGAGAAATATTGTCGAATATTTTCCTGTTACCGCGAGAAAACGACAAATTACGAACTGAGACCAAGCTGTTTTGATGGGAAACGCTGTTATCCATGCGTGGCTAGAGCTATATTTTTGAAAAACTAAACCGGCTATTCTCTATGACTATTCCCTATTAAGTCAAACTATTCGGTTTGTGCACCCGCATAATCCACGCGGATGTGGCGAATGCAGATATTGCGGGTGCAAATATCTGTCCATGCAGTCGTCCTGTGTATACCCATAGTCGTGTCATTGATGTTTAGGAATGCGGCACAAATCTCGCCGACATAGGATTTGTGTTGACAGCTTGCACACTAAAAATGCCATGAAATCCTAGGTCATTGTCGATGCGGTACTGAGGATGAATAGAAGATCATCAATCATATAAGTTGTTTTGCCATATCCTAATAGGACATGAACGAAACAAACATGGCATAATATTTGATTTATTATGAAGCAAAGTTCATTTATTGCTTTTGCTCCTGAAATTCTGGCATCAGTTGCATTGTTGAGGTTTTTGTTTATCAATGGTTTATTTATCAAAGTACTCTACCGAGTGATCCTGGCAACAGAAAATGAAACTACATGATCAAAAGCTTCGTGAATTGGGATTAGCTGTTATTCAGGTGGAAACCCAGGCGATTGCCGCATTAGCCGAGCAGATTAATGATAACTTTGTAGCGGCATGCAAACTGATGTTTGTATGTACTGGTCGCGTTGTCGTTACCGGAATGGGCAAATCAGGGCATATTGCCGGCAAGATTGCAGCTACCTTAGCCAGTACCGGAACACCTGCCTTTTTTGTGCATCCCGGTGAAGCCAGCCACGGTGATCTGGGCATGATTACTAAACAGGATGTGGTGCTTGCCTTATCAAATTCCGGGGAAACCGGAGAAGTCCTAACTATTCTGCCGATTATTAAGCGCCTGGGGGTTCCTTTGATCGCAATGACTGGCAATCCTTCTTCCACGATGGCGAGATTTGCTACCACCCATATCAATGTGGGGGTTGATCAAGAGGCTTGTCCGCTAGGGCTTGCTCCTACGTCCAGTACCACCGCTGCACTGGTGATGGGCGACGCGTTGGCGGTATCATTACTTGAAGCTCGAGGATTTACCCGTGATGATTTTGCCTTGTCCCATCCCGGCGGCAGTTTGGGTCGAAGATTATTATTGATGGTAAGTGATATTATGCATGCCGGTGATAAAGTGCCGTCAGTGCCGGAGTCAGTGCCTATTAGTGAAGCCTTGCTGGAAATGACTGAGAAAAAATTGGGCATGACGGCAGTTGTTGATGCAAGTGATCGGGTCATTGGAGTTTTTACCGATGGTGATGTAAGGCGGATGCTGGGTAGAAACATTGATATACATAGCACAACTGTCGCTGAAGTGATGACGTCGAATTGCTCGGTTATTTCGGCTGATATTCTGGCAGCTGAAGCCATGCGGATTATGGAACAGAAAAAAATTAATGCCTTAATTGTCGTTGATGATCAGCGTCGACCGATAGGTGCTTTGAATATGCATGATTTGATTCATGCAGGAATAGTGTGATGACGGGAACAGACAACATGTGGTTGGTTGTAGAAAAAGCTAAGAAACTTAAGTTATTGATTCTGGACGTTGATGGCGTATTAACGGATGGCAAGCTTTTTTTCGATAATGAGGGTAACGAATACAAATCATTTCATGTGCAGGATGGACATGGAATAAAGCTTCTACGCCAGACGGGAGTTGAAGTCGCCGTTATTTCCGGGCGCAAATCGAAATCGGTTGAACTGCGCATGAAAAATTTGGGTATTGAACATGTGTATCAGGGCCATGAAAATAAAATCGCTGCGTTTAATGAGATTATTGAGAAAATAGGCATAACACCGGAACAGGCGGCACATGTAGGTGATGACGTGATAGATTTGCCGATAATGATTAGAGTTGGTTTGGCGATTGCGGTTAATGATGCAAATTTTGCAGTCAAACAGCGGGCAGATTCGTGTACAACATTGCCCGGAGGGCAGGGCGCTGTGAGGGAAGTCTGCGATTTCATTATGCAGGCACAGGGAAGTTATGACGAAATCTTGAATACTTATTTGACCCGGTAGCGCATGAAGTGCAATGACGTTTGGGGAAAATAAAACTTATCTGTATCTGGCCATTATTGCATTAATGAGCTGGGGACTGGTTAAATTGACTGGTTTGGATCAGCTTGAGCGAGCAATAGTGCCAGCACATAGCCCAGACTATTTCAGTAAGGGTTATACAAAATGGGAAATGAATGAGCTTGGCAAATTAAAAAGCAAATTGCTTGCTGATGAACTGATTCATTATACCGACGACGGTACGACGCATTTGGATAATCCCGTGATGTTTTTTTATAACGAGAAAACACCCCCATGGATAGTTAAATCAGAGACCGGTATTTTGTCTGCCGACGGCAAGGATTTGCTGTTAAATGGCAAGGTTAATGTTAATAGGGAAAAGGCTGAGGGTGTCAGGGAACTTAAAATCAACACCTCTAATTTGAAGGTAAAGCCGGAAACCAGTTATGCAGAAACGGTTGAATGGGCTGAGCTGATCAGTTCGGAAAATTGGACAACAGGAACCGGCATGAATATGGTTTTTGCTGATCCGATTCATCTGGAATTGCTCTCTAATGTAAAGGGGAAATATGAAACAAAATAAAAAACAGGCAATATTATGCAGCGGAGCGCTGTTATTAGTCCTGTACATTTCTGGGGTATTTGCCCTGGAAAGTGATTCCGAACAGCCCATGGTGATTGATTCAGATACAGCCACCTATGATGATGTATCAGCGCTTAGTACATATACCGGTAATGTGATCTCGGTTCAAGGCAGTATTCGGGTGAACTCAGATAAACTGGTCGTTCATTTTATAGATGGTGAAGCAGAAAAATTAGTGTTTACCGGTAATCCGGCAAAGTTCAAACAAACACCCAGTCCGGGTGCGCAAGATATAATCGGTGAAGCGTTAACAGGTGAATTTTATCCTAAAAAGAACCTGTTAATTTTGATCGATAAAGCCACCGTCTGGCAAGGTACAGGGGCTTATACCAGTGATT
>JAQTLI010000054.1 GCA_028714995.1 Methylobacter sp.
AAATTACAACAGAGCAGGTATTTGGCTTAGAAGATCACAACTCAGCTAACCCAGAATTGAAAATAGACGTACTCAATATGTTTTTCAATAATTATCTGGAAGATATGCCAATTATATTTGTTTTGCGAGATGGCAGAACATGTATAAATTCAAAAGTACAAAGAACGGGGCAGTCCCTGGAAAAAGCGTGTGAGAGGTGGCAGTACTCAGTGTTGTGTTACAAGTTCTTCAAGACAAGTCATGCAAATAATATTTGCGTTCGATACGAAGACTTATTGTTTAATCCACAAGCAACTTTAATCAAAATTTGTGATTTTCTAAAAATTCCATATCAAGAAGAAATGTTGAGTGGGACTCACAACAAAAAAATGCTGCCAGAGTATCAGAATAATAAATTTGATTTAGCGAAAACAAAATCCATTGACCTCCCTGATGATTGGTTTAATAAAATAAAAGATGATTTGAAATACTGTGGTTATTTGTCTGGACAGTTCGCTCAGCAAGATGGAAAACTGGTAGCATGAGCCTCACCTGCTGAATTATCGCATTTATGAAAAAGGGAAAGCTTGCTTGAATGACAAGTTTCATCCTGAACATGCAACCGATGTGGAGTAACAAGCAAGTTTCATAGTCGCCTTAGTGCGTTTTAATGTTACTGAGGGAACCTCAAATTACAATGAAAATTAAGAATAACAAATTGATCGTAGTATTAGGAATGCACCGCAGCGGAACGAGTGCAATTACGCGTGCGTTGCAGGTAATGGGCGTGGAGCTCGGCGATAGATTGATGCAGTCCTTTGAAGGTAACAACTCTAAAGGTTTTTGGGAGGATGTTGATCTTAATACGCTCAATATGGAAATGCTGAGTGCTCTGGGAAGTGATTGGTATCATCTTGCCCCGATTGAACCCAGCGATGTAGAGTTTTTACGCAAGGAGGGTTATTTCCTCCGTGCAACTGTGTTACTTAGACAGAAGGTCAGCAGCACATCTATCTTTGGTTTCAAAGACCCACGTGTAGCAAAATTACTACCCTTCTGGAAAGAGGTGTTTAGCCACTGTCAATTCGATGTGAGCTATGTTATGACCGTGCGCCATCCACTCAGTGTGGTCCAGTCTTTAGCCAAACGTGACATTATTGAAGCAGGGCAGAGCTATCTACTGTGGTTCGTTCATGTCATCACCAGTTTGATCAGCAGCGCTGGTGATAAGCGGGTGCTTGTTGATTATGACCGCCTCATGCAATCACCAGATCATGAGTTAAATCGGATGGCAAAACATCTTGATCTGGAAATCAACCCTACAGAACTACAAATCTACAAGACTGAGTTTCTTGATCAGGGATTACGGCATACGGTTTACGATCTGAATGATTTGTTGTTGGACGATGCCTGTCCGCCCATTGTACGCGAGGTCTACGCTGCTTTGCTCGATGTTGCATCCGAAAAAATAAAGTTTGATGACCTGGAACTACAGGACAAGATAGTGCGATGGTCAGACGAATTTGAGCGTCTTAGATCGCCTTTGCTGCTGGTAGATGAGCTTTTGGCGCAAAAGATGGCTGGCATGCTAACCGTGGGCGAACGTGACAAGCAGGTCGCCAATCTCTACCAAACCCTGGGCGAGCGCGATGGGCAGATAGCCAGTCTCAATCAATCCGTGGCCGAGCGCGACGGGCAGATTGCCAGCCTCTACCAAACCCTGAGCGAGCGCGACGGGCAGATAGCCAGCCTCCATCAAGCCGAAGCCAACCTTAACCAGGCCGTGATCGATCGCGACGGGCAGATTGCCAGCCTCAATCAATCCGTGACCGAGCGCGACGGGCAGATAGCCAGCCTCCATCAAGCCGAAGCCAACCTTAACCAGGCCGTGATCGATCGCGACGGGCAGATCGCCGGTCTCAATGAGGCAATTATGGAGCGAGACAAAGAATTGATTTTTATCTTCCAAAGTAAATCCTGGAAATTAACCAGGCCTCTACGTGGCTTTCGAAGATCACTGGTCAGTCGTCCACATATATTTTTGAGCAAACACTTCTCCAGTATCGCTCGCCGTCTTTGGTATTCACTGCCGTCTACTGATAACAAACAGAAGGTAAAGTCCGCTTTATTCAGAAATCTCCCAACCCTTCTAGGCTGGACTCGGGCTTACCGCGACTGGAAGAGCTTCAATACCCCTATTGCAAGCGGATCAGTTCAAAGAGCCGCCTTGCCGGAGGTGCCGGCACAGGATGCTCCGAAAATCAGTGAATATGTTCCGTTGTTGAAGGGAAAGTCACTTGAAAACAAGCAGGCCAAACTAATTTGTTTCTATTTGCCGCAGTTTCACCCCATTCCAGAAAATAATACATGGTGGGGTGACGGCTTCACAGAATGGTCGAACGTTCAGCCAGCTGAGCCGCAGTTCGTTGACCATTATCAGCCTCACGTCCCCGGCGAACTAGGGTACTACAGTCTGCTTGACCCCGCCGTTCAGCGCCGTCAAGTCGAGCTTGCCAAGTTATATGGAATTGAGGGTTTTTGTTTCTACTTCTATTGGTTTGGCGGCAAGCGCCTTCTGGAAACCCCAATTCAAAACTATCTGGAAGACAGTAGCCTTGATTTGCCGTTCTGTTTATGCTGGGCCAATGAAAACTGGAGCCGCCGCTGGGATGGCCTGGACAGCGAAATTCTTATCGCCCAACAATACTCTCCGGAAGACGACATTGCCTTTATTCAGTACGTTAGCCGTTACATGCGCGATTCCCGCTACATACGGATCGACAGCAAACCGTTGTTGCTAGTCTACCGCCCCAGCCTTCTACCATCAGCCAAGAAAACCGCTGGAAGATGGAGGCAGTGGTGCAGAGATCAAGGTATCGGTGAAATATATTTGGCCTACACACAATCCTTTGAGACAGTCGATCCTGTTAACTACGGATTCGATGCGGCTATTGAATTTCCGCCCAACAATTCCTCGCCGCCGAATGTAACGGATCAAGTCCAACCGTTGCATGATGATTTTGCTTGCAACGTTTACGACTGGGACATATTTGTTGAACGGAGCCGTGATTACAAGAAGCCAAAATACACATTGTTTCGCGGCGTATGCCCTTCATGGGACAACACTGCCCGGCGCAAAAATAGAAGCTCAATTCTCTTGAATAGCTCGCCTCGGGGATATCAGCAATGGCTGTTCAATGCAATTGGCGAAACAGTCGAACGTTTTAGTAACCCCAAACAGCGTCTTATATTTATCAATGCCTGGAATGAATGGGCAGAAGGTGCTCATCTTGAACCCGATCAGCGTTATGGTTTTGCCTACCTGGAGGCAACGCGTATGGCACTTGTCCGTAAAACCTTGATGGACAGCCCGCATGTGTCGGACAATAATCACTCTATCGCAGTTGTGATACACACCTTTTACGAAGATGTATTCGATGAGATTCTGGGCTATTTAGAAAACATTCATTCAACTTCGTTAAAACTCTATGTAACCGCCCCAGATGATCTGGTGGAATCAATACGCAGGAAACTTCTCCAACAAAAGTACAGTTTTTATATACTTCCCGTCAACAATCATGGCCGGGATATACTTCCATTTATAAAAATTATGCCGGAAGTATTGCAAGGCGGGCATGATTTGTTGATTAAAGTCCATACCAAAAAATCGAAACACCGCCAGGATGGTGGCGTATGGCGGAATGATATTTTTGAAAAGTTGCTTTTTGAGTCAGCTCTCATAGCTAATATCGATTATTTGGCCAACAACCCGGAGATTGGCATACTTGGACCAACTGGCCATATTGTTCCGATGAATTTTTACTGGGGATCAAATGCGACTCGCGTGACAGAACTTGCAGCCAGGATGGGAGTAGACAGCGATACACTGAAAAGTTTGAACTTTGTTGCTGGTACTATGTTTATTGCCCGTACCAAGGCAATGATTCCCTTGCTGAATATTGCCCTAACGGAGGAAGACTTTGAACAGGAAGATGGGCAAGTTGATGGAACGCTGGCTCACGCCATAGAGCGCCTATTTTCGATAAGTGCTCACTCAATTAGGTTAATGACGACTTGCAGGGAAAACATTAGTAATATGAATTACGAATTTGCAGAGAGTCATAAAGAATGAAAAAGAGCTGTATCTTCACAAATAATTTGGCAAAACAGGCGCAGTCTCGATCCAAAATTTCCTAAACAGCGAAAGATTAAAGTTAATAGAGGCTAGGATACTATATCCCGAAGCCGGATAGTTGAATTCATGACATCTTTTGCTTACTACATTAGGAGACTAAGAAATTAGTGAAAGCACTTTAAATAAGTATAATAGAAAGAACTTAGGAATTAATGATTATGGCTTTGATTGTCGCACCTTCCCGGCTTTAGAAGCCAAAATTGGTATGTTTGATCTTATAACATCCTTAGTTTGTCTTCTGATTGGCAAAGACGGTCTCTTAGGTGATCCTTTTATATAGCCCCGATCTGACTTGGACTACGAAGAATTTTCCTGCGCATGGCCACCCATCAGTCCAATCTGAAGCAGTCCAAAACTCATGACAGAAATCGAAATAACACGAGCAATGGCGTATAGGGGAAGAGCCGTTGCTTTTTTTGGTGTTCTGTTTTTGCTCTTGTTGATGCCAAGAGCGCAGATAATGAAATCATTTATGGAAACTGAAGCAGTTAAAAAGTCATTATTATCCGTAGCTACCGAAGGCCAGCTTAGTAGGGGGAGAATAAAACTAATCTCCCTGATCGATCAATTACCATTGCGAGTATTATTTTTTATTTTTTCTGTGGCATATCTGATGCTGGCTATGAATTCACCAGTATCCATCTACGCAAGTGCAGGCCATGATGATTCTTTGTTTTGGGGAAAAGCGTATCAGATAGTGAAATGGAACTGGCTTGGCGCGTACAACCAAATGGCATTAGCCAGGGGTCAGGGCTTTCCTTTGTTTTTAGCTGCAAATGCAGTGTTAGGCATTTCGGTTACGCTACTGATTGCGCTTCTTCATATCTTTGTATACGGAATGATTGCAAATACATTGCGTGGATTAGGTCTGAATAGATATTTGGGTTGGCTTTACGTGGCATTTCTTTTGATGCTGGGGTCGGCCCCGGTCTTCGCTGAACAAAATCAATTGCCCCAACCGGAAATTCAGGGCTATGTCGATTTGTTTGCTGTGGAAGGCAACAAAATTGTTGCTCAAGGTTGGGTAGGTGCGGCAGATCCTAGCCACAAAGTCGTATCGCTTTCTGTTTGGCTTGGTAATGTTCAGGTTGTAGATGGAGGTTTTGAACAATTTGAGCGACCAGATGTTATTAAAGCAACAGGTCGTAGAGATTGGTTTAAGTCTGGTTGGCGCGTTAGTGCGGAATTACCAAGTAATTTGAAAGGGGATGAACATCCTGTCAATGTGTTGGCGAAACTTGAAAATGGCCACACGGAAAAATTGATGATGAACCCCCAAGCTGAACAGAGTGTTGTCGATGCGCCTTTGTATCGGCACAGCCTAGCCATTTTGGGTGTAAGAATTACGCTAATCATCATGGTTGTTTTGCTTTGTGTAGTGTATTTTCAGGCCGATAACTTATCTGGGCGGCTTTTTTCTACAGCCCATTATTTGGTCAAGCCGCCTGTAATTTTCGGGTTTACGTTGTTCTTGTGCTTTTGGGTATTACTTAGCCTGGGTATCACAGGTTCTTCACTCAGGATAGGGCTTCAACAAACACCATTTGTTCAGTCCGATGCAACCAACGTTTGGGGGAAAGATCAGTCTGTCCGGAGTGATGATTATTGGGTACTTACGCCCCTTGCTATAGCTCAATACAACCATCATCCACAATTCCCAGTAGTTAATACTAATCTTGGCGAAGACGGCCAAAACATGCTCGTCGTTGGAATGACTGGTGCTCCGGTAGCACACATTTCAGCAATAGCAAAACCGGCAACATGGGGTTTTTTTCTATTTGATTTGAAAAGAGCCTTATCCTGGTATTGGTGCTTTCCCATATTCGCTTGTTTGTTTGCTCTCTGGGGGGTTGTTGCGTTGCTTTTGCCCGGGCAATGGCGATCAAGTTTCCTAATTGCTTTATGGTTTAGCGTGTCTCCTTATGCGGCTGCATGGTCTAATTGGCCTGCGTATGCTGTATTTTTTCCAAGCCTTTCTTTATTGTCTGCAATCGCCATTTTGCGATCAGATAGTAAATATTTACTACTTGTGTTGGGCTGTATTCTAGGGTTGGCTTTAGCCGGCTTTGTTTTGGTTTTATACCCACCTTGGCAAGTATCTTTGGGATATGTATTTCTTGCATTGATTGTGGGTATTGCTGTTAGGGATGAGCTTTATAGAAATTTCAACAAACGCAGGCTAGCATCATTTGGAATTGCAATCATAATTTCTGGCTTAATTATGTGGAAGTGGTGGTCAGATGCACATCTGGCAGTTCAAGCAATGATGGATACGGTCTATCCTGGGCAAAGAACTACACTCACGGGTGGAAAAGTTGCATTGCCAGAATTGCTGCGCGGCTTTACGAATTTGGTCACGTTAAATAAACTGAATAGCACGTATAGCAACCAAAGCGAAATGACCTCTTTTCCCTACATGCTGTTACCACTTGCTTTGCTGTTTATTTTTCGGGTTTATCAAAAAGCGATTGGTGCGGTAGAAATTGCCCTTGCGGTGTCGATTAGTTTTATTTTGTATTATACGTTGGTCGGTATTCCAGTCGAAGTGGCTCAATTTTCGCTTTGGGGACGCGTTCAGCCGCAGAGAGCCGAGATTGCTTTGGGGCTATCAAACATGATTTTATGTGGATTGTTATTGTCATCTGGCATAAAGTCCATGCCAAACAAAATTCCAACCAGAACATTGGCAATCGTGGTTGCGTTGATATGGGCAGCAATTGCATTTCACAGCATTTCTCGCCTTCATGAAAGCTTACTCTCTGGCTTCTCGCCAGGTGTATTTGTAGGGCTGTTTGTTGTTGTTGTGGTTACTGGTTATTGTTTGGCGATGGGTAAATTCCGAGAGTTCATCTACCTTAGTTTGGCATTGTCAGTGGCAACGATATGGAGATTTAACCCAGTCAATATCGCACCGCATAGCGTTACGGCTGCATCATTTATTTATGGACTCAATAATAAGGAATCAGACCATGTTGCGAGTCAGCGGATACTTGTGCTCGAAACACAAGCCCCAGCAATGTATCTATTGGCGGCCGGGCTTCCTGTAGCCAATGGTGTCTTCTACTATCCGCAGAGTTCGCTGTATGAGCGACTAGACAAGAATCACGCAGAATCGAACATATACAATCGATATCAACATCTGCTTTTTTCTGGCGGGGTTGTCGAGAACGCCGATCACTATCGAATTGAGTCGCCTCAAGGGGATGTGGTAAAAGTTGTGGTGAATTTAGAGCGCTTTGATTTTCGTAAGACTGGGGCAGGGATTCTGGCGGCTCCTCAACATGAGGAGGAAGCGTTACGGAAAAATGCTAAGTTAACCTACATAAGAAATGAAAAAGGGTGGGCATGGTTTCAAATAACAGGGGGCTTAAATGCCGATTAAAACGGAACTGACAATAGCTGTTGTTATACCTTGTTACCGGGTTACTAACCACGTATTAAATGTGATCGAAAAGATAGGTGCTGAAGTATCAGTCATCTTCGCGGTGGATGATTGTTGTCCTGATGGCAGCGGGGAGTTCATTTCGAAAAACTGTATCGATCCTCGTGTGCTTGTCATACGCAATCAACAAAACCAGGGTGTGGGAGGAGCGGTTTTAACGGGCTATCGTGCGGCCATTGAATCTGGTGCTGACGTGATTGTAAAAGTTGACGGTGATGGGCAGATGGATCCAAGTTTAATACCTGCTTTTGTCGCCCCCATCATTGCAGGGGATGCAGATTACACCAAAGGAAATCGCTTCTTTGACCTTGAGAAAATACGGGCCATGCCCAAGGTCCGTATTTTTGGGAATGCGGTGCTGTCGTTTATGACCAAGTTTTCATCCGGTTACTGGGATTTGTTTGATCCCACTAATGGATATACTGCAATCCACACCGATGTGGCGCGGCATTTGCCTTTTGAAAAAATCAGTCGCCGTTATTTCTTTGAAACCGACATATTATTCCGCCTCAACACGCTACGTGCAGTCGTAGTGGATGTGCCTATGGACGCCATTTATGGCGATGAAGTGAGCAACCTGAAAATTTCGAGAATTGTTGGGGAATTTTTCTTCAAGCACATCCGGAATTTCGGGAAGAGAATTTTTTATAACTATTATCTGCGTGATATGTCGCTCGCCTCCATAGAGCTGCCGATGGGAGTATTGCTGCTTATTTCTGGCAGTGGTTATGGCGTTTATCACTGGATCAATTCGTTACAAAAAGGTGTTACCACTCCAGCTGGTACGGTAATGCTGGCAGCACTACCCATTTTAATGGGAACCCAGCTGATATTGGCTTTTCTTGGTTATGACATAGCAAATGTCCCACGCAGACCATTCCATAAGATGCGCCGGAATTCAAATAACAACCAACCACTATTAGGAGAGTTAGATGAGAAATGAAGATCAGGCTTGGTTGGATTACCGCGCTAGATTTGCGGATGTGTATGATGAGTCCGATTACACCAGTCCATTACAATCAGCAGAGATGCGAGCAAGACATCGCCTAACAGAAAAGCGTTATCAAAAACACGATTACTTTCCAAAAGAATTGGAAATTGGTGCGGGGACAAATGAGCACCTAAGCTTTGTTTGTCATGCGGTAGTCAAAAAAGTGGATCACTAAAAATGCTTGTTCAAATTATTGCGGTTTTCTGTGTGGTTGGTATAGCAATCGGGCAAATATTATTCAAGTTAAGTGCAAATTCGCTCCATCAGACCAGTAGTTTTTTTGCGCCAAAAACCGCAGCAATACTTTTTGCAGCGTTGGCTCTTTATGGCATTACCACAATAGCCTGGGTTTGGGTATTGCAAAAGTTAGAGCTTGGACGCGTTTATCCCTTAATGGCAATGGCATTTGTCCTCGTGCCGCTAGGTAGCCATTTTATCTTTGGTGAGCGCTTCCATCCTCAGTACTTTGTGGGTGTGACGCTAATTATGACTGGAATTATAGTGGCAGTGAGGGCTTAGTAACAAATTGAATCCTTCGGTAAAAACGGTGCGAGATGACCATCAAGATTGAGGATAATAACCGAGTCTCTGTCATCGTCGTCAATTGGAATGGCGAGCGGTTTATTAAGCAATGCCTAGTTGCATTGATGAATCAGACACTCAAGCCGCACGAAATCATTTTGGTGGATAATGCGAGTTCCGATGGATCGGTCGGTATCGTGCGGCGGTTTCCTTCGGTACGGCTGATCGAACTTGATCAGAATACCGGTTTCGCGCGCGGCAATAATCTGGCAATCGAAGCAGCATCTAAAGAGTCGGAATGGATTGCGCTGATTAATCCCGATGCGTTCGCCGAGCCGCACTGGCTGGAAGCGCTGTTGGTGGCGGCAGACTCTAATCCAGGATTCGATGTGTTTGGCAGTAAGTTGATCAATGCGGGCGATACGAAGTTGTTGGACGGAGCCGGTGATGCCTACCACATGAGTGGTTTGGTGTGGCGCATGGGGCATGGCTCAACTGTGCCGACTTCGGCAGAGAATGAGCGCGAAGTGTTCTCGCCCTGTGCGGCGGCAGCACTTTATCGACGCAGCGCCTTGCGCAAACTCGGCGGGTTCGACGAGGACTACTTCTGTTATGTGGAAGATGTGGATCTAGGTTTTCGTCTACGATTGGCTGGGTATCGTTGCCTTTATGTGCCACAATCCGTGGCGCATCATGTTGGTTCAGGCACGACTGGCGGACAGCATAGTGATTTCGCCATGTATTATGGACATCGCAATCTAGTATGGACTTTTGTGAAGGATATGCCGGGTATTTTGTTCTGGTTGCTATTGCCGCTGCATGTGTTGTTGAACCTAGTGAGCATTATCTGGTTTGCGTTACGCGGGCAGGGTGATGTAATTTGGCAAGCCAAACGAGATGCGTTGTTGGGCTTGCCGAAAATGTGGCGTAAGCGTCAACATATTCAAAAAACTCGGGTTGCTTCAATAGGTGAGGTTTGGCAACAGTTGGATAAGCGGATGATCAGAACAAAATTTGGAAGAAAAGAAATATGAGCGCCGTCATCTCAACAATCATTGTCAATTATAACGCGGGTGAGTTGTTGCGTGGCTGTGTCGATTCGTTGTTGAGTTGTCCGCTGGAAATCGAAATTATCGTGGTTGATAATGCATCGAAGGATGGCAGTTTGGATGCTTTGCTGGGATTGCCATGCGTACAGATTATTAGAAATACAACCAACGTTGGTTTTGCTGCGGCTTGTAATACTGGGGCGCGTGTTTCTTCTGCTCCGTTTCTGCTGTTCCTTAATCCGGACTGTTCTTTCAAATCGGGTGCCTTGGTTGGGTTGTTGGATGCGATGAATGTGGGTGATCGCGTGGGTATGGCGGGGGGCTTTCTTATTAATTTGGACGGAACCGAACAAGCGGGTGGGCGTCGGGCTATACCCACTCCCTGGCGTTCTTTTGTGCGCGCATTTGGGCTGGCACGTTATTCGGATCGTTGGCCGCGACTATTTTTTGATTTTAACTTGCATAAACAACCGTTGCCGGATCAAGCCATCGAGGTGGAGGCAATTTCTGGTGCCTGCATGATGGTCAGACGTGAGGCGGTGCAGGATGTTGGGGAATGGGACGAAGACTATTTTTTGCATTGTGAAGATCTGGATTTGTGTATGCGTTTCCGACAAAAGGATTGGAAGATTCTGTTCGTTCCATCGGCGCAAATTACTCATGCGTTAGGGATTTGCGGTAAAAATAGGCCAGTGTTTGTCGAGTGGCATAAGCATAAGGGGATGGTGCGGTTTTACCACAAGTTCTTTCGACACCAGTATCCCGGCGTGCTGATGTGGTTGGTTGTAGTAGGGGTGTGGCTGCGGTTTGGCCTTGTGGCTACGTACTACTCAGCCAAGCGTGCTGGGCGAGGGTTGGGGCTTGGACATGGCTGATGCCACTG
>JAQTLI010000055.1 GCA_028714995.1 Methylobacter sp.
CGGTCCCGGTGTCGGTCCGATAGGCGTGGGTGCGCATCTGGCCCCGTTCCTGCCCGACCATCCGGTAGTAGAAGGCGTCAGCCCCGCCAAAGGCAAGCACGGCACCATAGGCACGGTGTCCGCCGCGCCCTGGGGATCGGCGAGCATCTACACCATTTCCTGGGCGTATATCGCCATGCTGGGTGCAGTCGGGTTAAGACGCGCGACTCTGACCGCGATCCTGAACGCCAATTACATCGCCAAACGTTTGGCGCCCTATTACCCGATTTTATACACAGGCAAAAACGGCTGGGTGGCGCATGAATGCATTATCGATTGCCATGCGTTTAAAAAGACCTGCAACGTCACTGTGGAAGACATCGCCAAACGCCTGATCGACTATGGCTTTCATGCGCCGACTGTATCGTTTCCGGTTGCCGACACCTTGATGATAGAACCTACGGAAAGCGAAAACAAAGCCGAAATCGACCGTTTTTGTGCCGCGCTAATCGACATCCGCGAGGAAATCAAGGCCATAGAAAACGGTGAGGTCGACGCCGAAAATAACCTGCTGCACAACGCGCCGCATACCCACCGCTTGCTGCTGGACGAATGGGCCCTGCCCTACTCCAGGCAGCAGGCCTTTTTCCCGGACAGCCATCAGCATGATGACAAATACTGGCCGCCGGTGGGGCGTATTGACAATGTCTATGGCGACCGGCACGTAGTCTGCACCTGCCCGCCTTTGTCGGATTATGAATAAACAAGGAGCGAGGCGCAATTTAGCCTCGTTTTTAATGTGTTTAGCCCTGCTCGCCCAAGGCTGCGCGACGCAGGCACTGTATTCGGAGCGCTCCCTGGAGACCGAAGATACTATGTGTCTGCGATGGCTCGAACATATCGACACAAAGCTTGCCGAATATGAACTCGAAGATGCGGGGACAGTGCGTATAATCGGTTTTCCGCATCTTCGGATCAACCGCTTTCTCGCTTCACTGAGCGACCGGACAATGGCTCAAAACGCCTTTGCGCAGTGGCTGGAAAATTTGCGGCAGCTTGATGAGACGACAAGACTGCTTGAGTTTGCCAATTTTCCCGCCGAACAGCAGAAAATATTAATGTCCGAACTGCCGCAGGGAGAAAACCTCGAGCAAGGCGTGCAGCGTTGCGGGAAGCGTTTAGCCAAACTTGATCTGAATGACCCCGAACGCCAACGCATTTTGTTGCAACAGGCAGAAATACCCGATGCCTATCAAACCTGGAAACGATATGTTGGCGCCTATGCGCTAACTCAATACGCCGCTTCAGTCGGTATTGAACTATTGCACAAGAAGCTGAACGAAAGCTTTCAACAACCGCTGGCGCAACAGCCGGTGCTAGGCCGTCTGATGCAATATGCTCCTCCGCAGACAGAATCTTTAATTGCGGAGGACATAGCCGCAATAATGCGTCCGGCTTACGACAATCCCTTGGCTATTCCCTCATTAGCCCCAGAGCAACTGCAGCAGTTATTTGAACATTTCGCCCCCATCTGGGAAATCGACACGCGCAACAATAACGATAAAATCGGCATGGTTATGCTCGATGCTGGAGGCCAACCTAGAATCGATACTATAAAACCCGTTGTTTATATCCAGCATGCATTCACGCTCTGGCACGGCAGAGTGCTGCTGCAATTGATCTATCAGATATGGCTGCCGGCGCGAGAAAAAACCGGTCTATTCGATTTATACGGCGGGCCGCTGGATAGCGTCATTTGGCGCGTCACGCTGAGTCCCGAAGGTACGCCGATCGCCTTTGACAGTATTCATGCCTGCGGCTGCTATTATCTATTGTTTCCTAGCCTGGGTTACCATGCAATACCGCCCAAAGATGACGCAGAACCGGTACTCAGTCCGATGTCGATACCAAAAATACCAGCCGGGAAACGTCTACTGCTCCGCTTGGCGACCCGCACTCATTATTTACGACAAATAGCCGTTGTCCCGAATGCACCTGGTAACACTGCACGTTTCTATGCTTGGCAGAAATCTGAGTGGCTACGTTCGATACCCATGCAAAACGGCACGCGGCACAGTCTTTTCGGTGCAGACGGGATTATCAATGCCAGTCAGCGCAATGAACATTTTCTGCTCTGGCCTTTCGGTGTTGCCAGTCCCGGTGCGATGAGACAATGGGGCACTCATGCGATTGCCTTTACCGGCAGACGCCATTTTGATGATCCATTTTTATTGGAAAAACTGCTGATACGGGAATAGGCCTTTGATAAGGTCTATGCCAACAGACATATAGTCACTTACCGCCTTTTCTGGGTGAGACAGCCTAGGAAGGAGAAATATAGGTTGATGCCGAAAAACCCTGCCGTCATTGTAAGACTGCAGGGGTGTTTGATAGGTACTATTTTAAATTCGAGCAATCCGTAAAGCCCGGATGAGCCACACTAATCGTTACTACCCGATGATGCTGATCTGGAGTATTGTCTGGTCCTTGAGCCTCACCCATCGCTTTGACATGCAATTGCTCCATTTTAGCCCCGTATTCATTCAGCATCTCACTGACTGTAGCTGCTCTTCTATCTGATAGTTGTTGGTTGCTCTCCGCGCTGCCGACCGTATCGGTATAAGCGGTCACGTCTGCAGTGGCATCGGGATGGGTTCCCAAATATTTGCCTAGGACGGAAATTTCATGATCATTGGTTTTGTATGGCGTCGCACTGCCAGTTTTAAAATATGCGGCCTCCGTATGTACCAATTCATCATGATGATGGCTTTTACCATGAACATCTACTATCCACTGGCATAGCTCTTTTTCCGAAGCAAGCTTGTGCTGAGCTGCTTCTTTGGCGGCATCCATTGCTTTTTGCCGTTCATCAATATTCCAATAATAACCTTTTTTCCAGTGCTCTAAAACTTTATTGGATTCCTCCAGTTTTTCTTCGGCCATTTGCTCATGATGGATGGATTGCCCGTAATGACCGGCTGTGGCAGCATCAACTTCCGAGGTTAGGCCGGGAATATCTTTCTCTGGCGGCGTACAGGCAGCAAGAACACTGACTAATACGGCGAACGGCAGGTAAATAAATTGTTTGTTCATGATTTTATCCTCTCAATCAGAATCATCCATACGCAGTAACGGATGAATGCAACGATTATTTAATGGGTCAAATACCTATTTACCGTCATCTAACGGTCCGTATGTGGTCCAAAAACCCGGCATATGTAGGCCAAAATAACGTGTATCCTCGCTAAAACGATCCCATACGTAGGGAGGGGAGATGTAGTCGTCTGTGGGAATAGGAGAAGTAATTAACTCCGCTGCTCCCACAACTGTCCGGCTAACTGAATGCAGTACACCACGCACTACACCCCAGGTTAAGCCGACAAAAATATTCTCATCTTGACTGATATTAACAATATTCTTCGGTAATTCAATAAAGCCCGTCGTCGTATTGAATAAACCCTGGCTGAATTTACTGGTAAATCCGGATAAATAATCCTGCTCTTTCGCATAAGCCGGACCTGCTGATAGTAATGCGCTGCTAAGTACACAGGCAATAAAGAGGTGTTTATTATTCATTGTTGATTCCTCCAAAAATGTTTAAGCCATCAGGTCCTTTATAACCTCAATCAATTTCGTGGCTACAACTTTGACCCAAAGAGCCAAGCTAAAGGGATCATAAAATCCCTTTACTGGGAAGGTAACTCAAGGGTGGTGTAATGTCAAATATCCTCCCCTCTGATCAGTCTATGAGGATAGACACTTATTTTTTGCTCACCAGATAATGAAGACGGTGGGCAAAAAATCGTTGCTCACCCTTGCCCATCTAATTAAGAATCTAATTCCAAGGATTCTTTTTCAATAATAGCCAGTCTATCCGACTCAATCCCGAGCAACAGTTCACCCTTTAACAACCCTAACAATTCCCTGCCAGCCATTTTAAAGCGCCAACCGTGCAGTAAGGGGCATTCGCCATCATCATTAAACAGCAGCGCTTCCAAGTCTTTACGAGTGGCAAGAATAATTGGATTCAACGAGTTTTCTTCGGCACGTATTCTGACCAATGCGGTTAAAATATCCAGTATCGCTTCATGTTGCTGCGTTTTTTTAGCGGGTCGGCCTTTTTCGTTTAAAGGCATCGGTGCGCGATTCTTGGCGGTATTAATTAATTGACACAGTTCCTGTCCATAACGGTTAACTGTTCGCTCATTAATGCCACGAACATTGGCTAATCCACTCACTGTTTCCGGTTGCAGCTTGGCTATATCAAAGAGCATCTCATCACGCAGTAACCAACTCTTGGGGCGATCTTCAGATTGCGCTGCTTTTTCCCGCCATTCGGCCAATGTTTGAACAATTGATAACTGCTTACCGGTCAGCTTGTTTTTGCCTTTTATTTTCAACCAGGCTTTTTCCGGCGTTACCTGATAAATATCTGGATTTGCCAGCTCGGCAAAATCACGTTCCAGCCAATCAGCCCGACCCAATTCTGCTAATTTTTGCAACATCATTTGATAAATCTTACATAAATAAATTACATCATCAGCAGCATATTCAATTTCTGCATCCGTTAACGGTCGCTTACTCCAATCCGCTCTGGTGTGAGCCTTGTTTAAATTAACATTCAACAAACTGGAAACCAGCATCGCATAACCCGGGTTCTCCTGAAAACCCAATAAAGGTGCGGCTATTTGCGTATCAAAAACAGGCGCGGGTAATTTTCCAGTCAACTGATAAAATATTTCCAGATCCTGCCGACAGGAATGAAATACTTTTACGATGAAAGGACTATATATGGCTTCAAAAAGAGAATCCAGCGAAGGCAATGCTATTGGGTCAACACAGGCTACCCATTCCGGCGTTGCTATTTGTAGCAGGCAAAACTTGGGATAATAGGTTTTTTCCCTTAAAAACTCTGTATCAAGAGCCAGCCAAGGTTCTTTTTTTATCTGTTCACACAGATTAGCCAGCTGATCAGGGGTATTTATATATTGGATAGTTGTCATATATTTAAACAAGCGGTTATTAATGTAACCAAAAAATCATACGTTTTTACGATTAATGGTGGTTTTTCAGTTTAGTGATAGAATTTAACATTTGACTTCACTCACCTATGCGATTTTGTATTATTCCTGTCACATCTTATCAGCAGAACTGTTCCTTGCTGATTTGCGAACAAACCAATAAAGCCGCCATTGTTGATCCGGGCGGTGATATCGACATTATTCTGGAAACCCTTGAGAAGGAAAATGTGTCGCTGGAGTCCATATTGATAACTCATGGTCACCTTGATCACATCGGTGCAACTGCGGAATTGGCCGCTCTGTTTTCCATTCCTATTTTGGGGCCTCATCAAGAAGACCAATTCTGGATCGATGCCATTTCCGCTCAATGCCAAACTTTTCGTTTTCCACCCAGCGATTCATTTACACCGTCACGCTGGTTATGTCAGGGTGATATTATAAAAATTGGTGCGGAAATACTGGATGTTTTTCACTGCCCGGGTCATACACCGGGGCATGTGGTTTTTGTACACCGGGAATCAAAATTAGCCATAGTCGGAGATGTTTTATTTAAAGGCTCAATCGGAAGAACCGATTTGCCAAAAGGGGATTTCAATACCCTGATTAATTCCATCAAAAACAATTTATGGCCCTTAGGTGAACAGTTCGCTTTTATTCCCGGTCACGGCTCGATGTCTACCTTTGGTGAGGAAATGTGCAGTAATCCATATGTTGGCAAGAGCTCCCTGCGTCCATAATCGTCCGCCTTTAATTCTTTTATCTGTTATCCAGTTAATCAGCTATTGCTCTACTCAGCACCCTCATTACCAGGCTGAGCATTGCGTTGCCGTCCACGACGAAAATTATTATTGCCGCGCTTTTTATTGCGTGCTTTTACCCTTCTTATATCCAGCTTGTGCTGATTAATTTCTACCGATTTTAAATGCTGGAATATGTCTGGAGGCATTGCATCGGGCAACTCAACAAGGGTGTAATCACCCTGTATATTGACATTATTGATATTGTTTTTATCGACTCCAGACTCTTCAATCAACACCTTTGTAAGCTGATCCAAGGTAATCTGGTGCTTGCGGCCCACGTCCAGTCGATAGCGCACCATTTTAATACCTGGCTGAATGCTGCTTTCGGGTAGCGACTGTTTTTTTGCCTTTTGCTCCCCTCGTGACGCATATTTTATAGCTGCCGTTTCTTGAGTTAAATACACCAGTGCAGCAGCGCAGTCCAGAATATCTATTTCCAATTCAGTTGCAATGCTCTTGATTAAGATACGCTGAGCATCCAAATGCTCGCAATTAACAATCTTTTGCAAAAGTAATTTCAACTGCTCGCGGCATTCGCCTGCATTATTGCTGCTCATCCTGTTTATGAACTTAAAGGGTTGAACACATTAAAGCCTATCCTGATAAATTTCCACAAAAGCCTCATCACGCAACCGGCGTAACCAAAGCTCTGTTTCTTCTTCAATTTTCCGTTTGCGGATGGCATCTCTCACCAGATTCTTTTTAAATTCACTACTATTATCTTTATTTTCCCGACCTAAAACTTGAATGATATGCCAGCCGAATTGAGTTTGCACAGGCTCACTGATTTCATTAACACTCAGTTTTGCCATAGCTTCTTCGAATGGTTTTACCAAATCTCCCGGCCCAACCCAATCAAGTGACCCTCCTTTTAATGCCGAGCCTTTATCATCTGAATGAGCGCGGGCAAGTGCTGCGAAATCATCGCCATTTGCAATACGTTCTTTTAACGCAAGCAAACGTTTTTTCGCCTCAGCATCATCAACCAATTCATTGGTTTTAATTAATATATGCCGAACCTTGGTTTTGGTAATCATGTGATTATCCATGCTGCCCTTTAGTTCCAGCATTTTGATAATATGAAAACCACTGGGACTGCGTATAGGATCAGCCACATCACCCTGCTTCATTTTACCGATCTGGTCAACAAAAAGAGTTGGTATTTCACCCTTTGTACGCCAACCCAAATCACCACCTTTTAAGGCATTTGCATCGTTTGACTCATTCATTGCTGTTTGGGTAAAATCTTGACCTGCACGCAATTTCCTAACGATATCATCGGCTTTGCTCATGGCTTTTTGTATTTCGCTCGATGACGCCGCTTCTTGAACTGCTATCAATATATGACCCAGACGATACTGTGTAGATTCATCGCCCAATTTATCCTGCGTTTCCATGTAGTGTTCGACTTCTCTGTCAGTCACTTTAATGCGTCCGCCTATTTCTCTGCCACGTAATTGATTAATAATGATTTCATTCCGCATATTATCCAAAAAACTTTCATAGGTAATGCCCTGCCTTTCCAGCTCCGCCCTGAATTCTTGCACATTCATATTGTTTCTTTGCGCAATTTCAGCTGCTGAACTGTTGAGCATTTCTTCGCTGACAGTAATTCCTGCCTTTTCCGCCAATTGTCTTTGAAGCTTGTCGACAATCATTTTTTCCAGCACTTGTCTGCGCAGAACAGAAGACGGCGGAATCTCTGATTTACTCGCTAGTATTCTTTGTTCAATGACTGCCACTTCTTTTTGTAATTCCCGCTCAAGAATAACGTCATCTTCAACGACAGCGATAATGGTATCCAGAACTTCGGCACGCACTAAAAAGCTGCAAAACAATAAGCCACATAACAATACAAATACAATCGCTTTTTTCATGTTTTTAATTACCAATTCTGGGGTTTCCGATAACCATAAATATGCTGTTGAAAGAAATCGTCCAGGTTGTCCCCAATACCAGTCAAGCCTTTAAGCTCTATCTGTACAAATACGCCTGTTTGACTTGTACCCACGGCGTCAATTAGTTGGCCTTGAGGATTAACTTGAGTGTTATTAACCCAGCGCCGTCCAATAACGCGGAAACGCCAGCAACAGTTTTCTTTTTCAACGCCAAAAAAACCATCCTGGGTTGAATTATTCAGCAACGAATACCGCCATTCTCCAACCACAGACCAGTTATTATAAACCGGCCATTTAGCTGAAACGTCACTTTGAATAATGTCAAAAGCTCTCGATCCTTCCAAGGCAATTGGAAGAACTGTAGTTTTTCTATAGCGATAGCCAAGATTAACAATCTCACCGGGCTGATTAATAAAATGAAACGTTCCATTGTACCTGACAACTTCGTTCAAATGAGGATCCCATTGCACCCCTGAGTCAACCGAAACATGGTCCGTCAACGCGGCATTCAGCTCCGCCACCAAGGGTGAAAATTGGTTGGTTTCTACCGGATAACCGGGCAAGGTGACTTCTCTATTGCGAAAATAAGCAATCTCACCCACACTCAGTTTTAGCCTTTCCCGGCCGGTCTTGGCATTAACCAAACGCGATGTTATGGCTGCCGTCAACTGGTTGGCATCCTGAACCCTGTCTGTGCCGCTAAAGCGGTTTTCCAAGAACATACTATTGAACGAGAAATCAGTTAAAGCGGAATCGAATATAGCAATATTGTTTTGATTGACTTTTGGAATATACAAATAAAATAATCGGGGTTCCAGCGTATGCAAGAATGATCTACCAGAAAAATCAAGATTCCTCTCCATAAACAGGCCGCTATCTGCAGAAACTATAGGCAAAGTTCGGTATTGATCACTGCTATATATTTGACTTGTTAGCTGCCCTGTGCTATTGACAATTACATTGTTTTGTAACCCCAAGCCTGGGGTGGTTATCGAATATTGGGTATGCTGCAAAGAGACTTTAGGCGTTAAAAAAGCACTGGCAGTTTGCATAGGGAAACTGACGTAAGGCTTAACATTCATTCTCGTGGCGTTTACTAAAGATTGATTTATGTTGTCAGCATTTTTAAAACTGTCATGCTGAAAATCCACAAATTCGCCATCCAGGGCTGTCTTAAGCGGCATAGATTTAAACGCATGGTTCAAATCCAGCTTAATTTGCGGCAGCCTCCGGTAAGGAATACTGGCACCGGATAGGGATTTATCGATTGACTGGTAATTATCAACCATACCGGTTAAAGACACACCCTCGTTCCTATACCCAATATCCGCCTGACTTTTAAGGTAACTATAGGTAGGCATACTAAGTGCATTACCCAAATCAGAGAAATAGTCCTTATCCGAAACATAATTCAAATCCAGACGTGAACTTATGTGAGGCGTAAATTGAGAGACATTCTTAATCCCTGCCAGATATCGGGACTTATTTAAAAGACTGTCATTAGGCATATACTCTAAACTTGATTTCCCATTGAACATTTCAGTCAGATAACGCACAGTGCCTCCCAAAATGACGCCCCTCTTTGATAAGTACCGTGGTTTTAATGTTGCATCATAGTTAGGAGCAATATTCCAGTAATAAGGTACTGAAAGATGGAATCCGCTTTTTTGAGTATTGCCAAATGCAGGCGCCAGAAAACCGGAAAGTCTTCTGTTATCTATCGGAAAAGAAAGATAAGGCGAATAAAACACAGGCGTGCCTTTAAACTCTACCCAGGCATTTTTTGCGGAGCCTTTACCGTCGATTTTATCCATCTTCAGTTCTGACGCATGCACAACCCAATCCTGATTGCCTGGACGACAGCTGGTATAAGCCACATCTTTATATCGAGAAAAGGTTTTACTGTCACGGTAAATTGTTTTTGCCCGGCCTCTTAGCGGTGTGCTCGGGGCGATAAACAGATTATTCCTCAACTTGGCCTGGTTCGAAGATAATTTGAGTGCGGCCGACTCGCTGTGCAACGCCAACTCATCATCACTGTAATAAACATCACCCTGCAAATCCAGTGTCTCGGAAACAGTATCATACTGTGCTGCGCTTGATAATGAATGCTGATCAGCACGGGTCATTTCGACATTACCAAAATAACTGTAAATCTCATTATCGAAGATTTCTGCATAATCGGAATTAATATCCAGAGGAGAGACTTCCCTCAGGTCTTTTCCAGAGACATAAGTAGACTTGGCTTCTATAGACGACTCACAGTTTTGCCAGGGATCATATTTCAGTTGTGATTTTAGAACACTGAAAGTGCCCTCTTCCTTTGAATCAAACGCTGGATTAAGCAGCCCCCCGCCAGTCTCTTCCGATTTAACAACGTGCGTCTGACCTTTAGGATCTGTGCTTCCAATCAGGTGACAATCCCAGTTCTTATCTGCCTCTTTTGCATCACAGGTCCAGCCAGGGATATTAGTCTCAGAATGGGATAGTTTTTTGGAACTGGCTCTAGCTGGAGCTGGCGGAACCCTTTTATCAGATTCTGCACTGACTTGAGTGATGTCTTTATCAGTTTCAGTGCTAACGGGATGAGTGTCTGGAACAGTTTTAGTCGTGACCGGTTGGCTGCTTTCTACAGTTTCAATCACTTGTTTGCTAGGGAGTATAGCTGGATGTATATGAACGGGTTCTGCAACAACTGGCTGAGCATTTTCAACAGGCTCAGTGGGCTCAGGTTGAGCTTTTTTAACGGATTCAGTAATTACAGGAACCTTTGTTTCACTGGTTTTATTTGCAGCCTTCTTTTCACCAACACAAACCCATTCTTTGGTATCCTTGTCCTGTGCACAATTCCATGATGCGTCACTGGCAAAGCTGATATTTGCATATAATGAAGGTAAAAAAAACAGGAATAAACGGCGGCGCATGAATGGTATAAGTTTAGTAGCGTAATGAATCATAAATCGAATAGAATGCCGGACGCTTATTTTACCTTACTACCACAACATTATACTAATCTATCCTGAACATCATGATGCCTGAAGACTTAAGAACAATATCCATGTTCGACTGGCTTGAGAATGATCTATTGCTCACAGTCGAACATTGCGAACCCGCATCCAGCGATGCTAGCTTCCGGCGTTACTTTAGGGTAAAGACTCCAGAAGGGCAGTTCATTGTCATGGACGCCCCCCCGACAAAAGAAAACATTGAGCCTTTCATAAGAATTGCCAACTTGTTGACACAATCCGAAGTCAACGTCCCTAATATTTTTCAACAAAACCTGACTGACGGTTTCTTACTGCTGGAGGATTTTGGCTCACAGTGTTTTTTA
>JAQTLI010000056.1 GCA_028714995.1 Methylobacter sp.
CCCATGGTTTTCACCTTAACCCATTTGTTGCCGTTATCCCCACTATTCATCTCCACGGACAAACTACCCTCAACTGGGTCTATTTGATTCCAGAGGAACCCTAAAAGCGGGTTTTGTGGGTCAACCGAGCGAAAAGTCGGCCAAATAAATGCACTATCATCAAAGAGTCCTCCGAATTGCATCGCTGGGGGTAAAATAGGCATGATCGGATAGAAATCTGGCCAATCCTGGCTTGATACTGAAACAATGTCGGTAAAACCATTATTGTCTAAATCGCCGGTAGCAACGCCCTGAACTGTTCTACGGGAATGGTTTGTCGAGTTAGCCAATGCTTTAATATCTCTGCTGAAGTTTGCATTGCCTTCGTTATGCAATATTGCTCCTGGATTGGTTCCGTCTACGAAAGCACCAAAATCCATTCCTCCATAGTAAACAATATCAGTATTGCCGTCATTGTCGTAATCGAATGCAGCGCTACCCCAACCAAAAGGTGTTGCCTTTAAGTCGCCAACTCCCGGGAAGTCATAACTATTTTTATTTTGGCCTAAGAACCAGCCAGAAAGCCAGTCGCCCGGCACAACCGGAAAGCCTACGATGGGGGTCATGGCTCGGGCCACATAATCTCCGATATTAGAAGCGAAGATATCCATTTTCCCATTAGAATCAAAATCTCCAAACGATAAACTCATCCATGCGCCAGCTCGGTTAGTACCGGATTTCATAGTTTCATCAGAAAACTGAGCCTTTCCATTATTTTTGTAAATACGTACGTATCCAAGATCCTTCCCACCTCGATTGGCACTTGGTTTGGCACCTTGGTCATCGGCAGTCAAAAAATCGATGTCTCCATCCAAATCATAATCGACCAAAGAAATTGCCCAAGTAATACCCTTAAAGTTACGAATTCCAGATTGTTGGCTAATATCTCGAAATACGTTTTTCCCACGATTTAGTAATAATTGGTTGTCTTCATTGCGTCCGGCACTAGCAAAGTCTCCAATCGGAAGGTTGTCATTCCAATTGTCAAATGTGTTGGCAATGGCAATATCAAGCAGTCCGTCTGAATTAACATCACCCATGGAACAAGAAGAAGGGTTTGCACCGAAACCTCCTATTTGACTATGGTTGGTAATGTCTACGAAAGTGCCATCACCTTGGTTTTCCAATAAATGGTTTTGTCCGCTCAGAGTTAATACAAGTAAATCCTCGTCACTATCGTTATCGATATCGCCATAGCAAACGCCGTTATTATCTTCTTCTTTTTCTTGAGCACCTAAAGGTGCTAGAGCAGCACCGGAACTGACTCCAACGTCGATAAAGGCAAGTTTGCCAGTTTCCTTTAATTGATTCGAGTAAAGACTATTTGCTTCATGAGGACCATTAGTGACATACATGTCGAGGTCACCATCACTGTCAAAGTCGAACACAGCTACACCAGGAGCACCTGATGGTTTCATTGGAAAAGCGCCTGAACTGGCAGGGAATGTAAACAAAGGTTGATGTTTAATTGTCTCTGCATAGACGTTTCTAGGAGACTTTACACGCTTAAATGTGATTCCGCTTTCCTGGTCTTTAGCAATATCTGAAAAAGTAATTCCGCCGGTATCTGCTTGAGCGATTGAATACCAAGAGAATTCTCCTGGACCAACGAGCCCAATTAATTGAGTAGTTGCTACTGAGCCAGCAAAAAGAATTGCTTTTGTTTTTTTCTTCATTTTTATTTCTCCTAGTTGTTTTTAATTAAGCAGATAACCTAGTAGTCAACCAATGTTATATCGCAGGATAAAGAGATTTTTAATTTCACTCTCGCATCCTCTGTCGTAAAGCGCCAATTGACGCGCCCCCCTTTTTATTTCGTTCATCTTCGGTGAGTTTAACTCGATATTTTTTGCTGGCATTATGAAATCCTTTCGATTTCATAATGTTGCTATGGATAATTGAAAGATTGCATTAATCAATAGTCAAAGCAAAAACTGGCGTGCTATTAGCAGTTTTTGATTCCCTCATTAGGGAATTTTTTAGTACTTCTGGCAATTCAATTACTATTGATTTACCATTTTCATCCCTATTAACCCAGACAAAGGTTTGATAGCCAATGGCCAATTTCTCAAGTGCATTTCCTGGGAGAATTCTCCAATACTCAAATTCGAGTTCTACTCCATTTTTCCCTACTGCCCACATCCTAAGTGTCACACGAATTTGATCAAACGGCATCGCATCTCTCAAAAAGTTGATACGACTATGTAAACAAACAAATTCTTGTTTATTTTCCGTGTTCTTGAATAACTGTGGCATTATTGAATAAAGGTATGAATCTCTAAGATTTCCTTGCCACGAAATATAATTTGCATAATAAATATTACCCACTAAATTTGATTCCTCTAATGTTGTCGCAAATATTTTAGTGTGCAGAATGTTTTTATTGTGACCTGGCCCCTTCTTTACTACATTTAATATTTCGCCTATATCCATATTGGTATATTGACCTACTAAAGATGAGGGAGAAGTTATAGAGTCTGTTTGAGTCATATGTGACAGAAATTTATCCAAATAGTCAGGCATTTCGGCAGGAGCTACCTTTCCATGCCCGAGTACACGAACCCATGTAGTCTCCTGCTCAACTGTAGCTAAGCCTTGTAAGACTCCATCAGGCATAATTTTATAGAACTCGCACCAAAAAGGGATCACCGAGCCAACATTATGATTTAATTGAAATCTTGCAAGTATATGATCGTATGCCTGTGCTTCGTCAACCAAACGCAAATCGGTCCAGTTTGTAACCAAACCCCATTCACCGGTCGATATTTGCAATACTAATTCGGATCCAATTTCCGACAGAACTAATTCCCTTACTTTTCCAGCCCACTCTGTATATCTACTTGGAGCGATATAACCTGATTTCGAAGAAGCATCTCGAAATGTTGTTTGAAACTTATACTCATAAATAGGGTGTTTTAGCTTCTCATCAAAAATGAATCTAGCTCCGTGAGCGCAAGAATAAAAATTATCTGATGTTAAATATGCCGTATGTGATTCATCATCAATCCGCAAATTATTCACAGTATCCTTATAAGCCACAAAGGCGAGTAAATAAGATACTTCGCAAAATCGAATAGGCAGTGTGATAACACTTAATTTTTCAGTATTTTTCATAACTGCTTCAAACAGAACAACATCCTCATTAATTGAAATTAATGTCATCCTGACTATCTGGTCTCTACTAGCTTTTTTTATCGCTTCGAGCGCTCCCCAAATACGAGTGCCTGAAATATTGATAGATTGTTTTTTAGCGATTAATTCCCTTAACAATTCTCCATTGATACCTACTAGGAGAGTAAACCATTCACTCTCAGTTCGTTCACTAACCAGTTCAATATCACATCCTTGTTTGTCGTGACTTGCTACACATAAACAATAAGGCCCTACATGGCTAATCGAAAAGTCAAGCTGTTCTCCTAGCGACCCTAGTAAATAGGGTTTTCCGTAAGAATCCCAATCAACATGAATTTTTTGTACATCTACAGTAGTTGATGCTAATTCAAGGCGCACTGTACGCTCTATTAGTGGCATCTCCATTTCATGTCGTTTTTCCTTAGATGGCTTAAGTATCGACGGCCATATGTCGACACATACTGTGGGTTTACGAAACTTATTTGTATAAGTTGTCTGTTCAACCAAGTCACTCAATTGTTTTTCGACAGTGTGAGTTATAGTTGACATCAAAGAAAATTCTTCTTTTTTTGATGGGTTCCGCACTACCCTTACTTTGTAGTCGGTAAGTCTTTCGATGAGCATCCCATTGCTATCACACACAAATATGTCCCAACTCGATTCACGCTCCGATTTATGCTTAAGATTAGCCAGAATAGTACGAGATCCGGGGATTTCAACGCCTTTAAAAAAGTCGATGCGACCTATATAAATAGGAAGAACGATACTTGGCGCCAGCGGTAACTGAACTACCTGAAGTAGTGCGTCATGAAAAAACGGATCATAGGTTAAATATTTCTCGCTCGCGTTTTTAAAGCTCTCAGCACGTGCTGTAAATAAAACGCAATCATCAGTAAGAGCGTATATTTCCTTTATTCGATGAAATAGAGGTCCTTGGAATAGGATGGGGCCATAGAGATCTAATTTAGGATCAATAGGTAAAGGGTATTCCGGTAAGTAAATGGAATAATCGGGCGAGGAGTCGTAATCACCAAAAATGATGGAAGAGCTGAAATGATCGCTCATAAACCCGGTTTGAGCGCACCGAATACCAACACGCACCGATTTCTCATTACTAAAATCCGCTCTTCCTGCCTCAGCCCAAAATTCAATATTGGTTCCCTCTTCGTTATTGACTACAATCGGTCGATTCAGATCGATATTTTCAATAGCCTTAATTGTTTTCGCGTTAGCTCCAACCATTGTTGTTGCGGCTTGCGCCATAGCCTCCAAACCGAAAACAGTAGGGAATAGGTAAGATCCATTAAAATTATGATCTTTGAGATAGCCATCGACATCAAGGCTGAGCTTACAACCTGCACGGAGACTTACATCAAGCTCTTGAGCCATTATCTGTTCGAGAAAACGAAAGTGAAGTTTGTCAGTAGAATTCGACGGTTGTAAAATTCGCCATGTAGCCAGTCCTTCGAGAGCGCCGGCTACAATCACAGGCGTTGGTTTTGTATGGCTACGCAATAATTGAATGAACCATTTTGTTCCTTCTGATGTCGGGATCGCACCTACACCATGCTTCGACAAGTTATCCACGACACCCAAACGATGTCCCATTCCGGTCTCACCCCAAACGCTATATGCTATGGATAGAGCGACAGTCTTGGGATGTTCGAAGGCAAACCGCTGGACAATGTTATCCAAAACCTCATTAGAGAAGGCGTACCAAGCATTACCCTGCATTCCGGTAATACCGATTATGGACGATAACGCAACAAGCATACGAAGTGGAGAATTCTCAAGAGCGATTAAAATATTAATTATGCCTTGGAGCTTCGGCATGACTTCCACTATTCCTTGTAGCAAACTTGCTTGTTCAATGCGCTTAGGCTGATTTCGTCCAGCACCATGAATAATGGCTGAAACTTGGCCTATTTCCATGTTAATTTGAAGAATAAGTTTTTTTACGGCATTTAGATCAGTAATATCACAGCAGAAATAATTACAGATAATGCCCATTTCTGAAAGTCGGTCGAGGGTATCTGTAATTTCATTACCTTCAAATCTTTTCTCTGGTTTAGGTGAGAAGCCAACAAGAGCCAATTTGGCACCAGATTCTTTGGCAAGAGCAATTGCGCATTCGGCTGTGATACCTTTAGCCCCGCCAGTAACTAGAACAACGTCTTCCGACGTTAAAAATTCTGATCTTTCATTTTGTTTTCCAGGATAGTAAGAAATTGCCTGACGGACTTTACGCGCTAAATTTTCGTCATATGTCGCAGCGATAAAAGGATCAGGTTGTTGAAGCTCCAACATTAGAATTGCTGATGTAATTTCAGGTTTTGTCCTACTTTCGAAATCGAGTACACGAATGCGAATTTGAGGACGCTCAAGTGAAATGCTGCTGGCAAAACCAATTGTGTTAACTACTTGGTTTTTTGTAGAAATTAAAGATTTGTTAAAATGAACAATGGCAAGATTAGTATCGCTAGTGATCAGACTTACTGCTTTATGTAGCTTCCCCATTGCTTGGGTGATTTGCATCCACTCATCTGACTCACCTTCCTGTAACCCGGGTAAAACAGCGATCACCCAACAATTATCCGAACAGATAACTTCTTCAGTTTGAATTTGAGAATCAAAAGATCGAAAGTTAACATTTGCCCCAGCCGAGCTGAACATTTGGCTTAATACATTCGCAAAATCCATTTCTTTATGATCGAAAAGAATGGTTACCGTGATATTCTTCCATACTAAAGTATCTAAGTTTCCTTCAGTAATCAGCGGCTGCTCAACCATCTGGATTTCAAAACTGCCAATACCATTAGATGATTTTGCATTTTCAATAGAATGCGTTGGTACTACTGTCGATTTATGATGTAAGAATTGAACGGTAGGATTATTTCCGGTATCGAAATAAGATTCGGGGCCGCTAAACGTACCACTCCCCTGAACATCAATAACAACACCATCGTTCGACTCCTTATAAACAGCCGATATCACCTCACTCACCGTTGCATTGGCAAACTGGGTTGGATCTATCTTGCCTGCTACCCCCGCATATTCAGCCACCGCCGCGACCATCTCTCCTGACTTGATCGAATCCAGATTCAAATCATCGAGCAAGCGCGATTGCAATGTTATCGATTCTTCGGGATAACCGGTTCGACGGGATATTATGTCGATGAATTTTGCTTGAATTCTGCTGGTATCGACCTTAGGTTCGGGGCCGCTAGACGTACCACTCCCCTGAACATCAATAACAACACCATCGTTCGACTCCTTATAAACAACCGATATCACCTCACCCACTGTTGCATTGGCAAACTGGGTTGGATCTATCTTGCCTGCTACCCCCGCATATTCAGCCACCGCCGCGACCATCTCTCCTGACTTGATCGAATCCAGATTCAAATCATCGAGCAAGCGCGATTGCAATGTTATCGATTCTTCGGGATAACCGGTTCGACGGGATATTATGTCGATGAATTTTGCTTGAATTCTGCTGGTATCGACTTTAGGTTCGGAATTTCTAGAAACATCATTCTCCTGCCCCGCCTGAACCCGTATGATACTATCGCTTGTAGCCTTATAATTGACGGGCATATTTAATTTTGAATCACGCAATACTTTTAGATTTTTATCAAAACTGTGATTTTGTTTGTTGGAAAACTCTAATCTTTCACATGGATTGTCGATAAATTTACGCTGCGCTTGCGGAACGAATGGTCGAGTCAGTCTATTAGACTGAAGTACAGACCAGTTGATATCTACGCCATGCGTAAAAATGCGAGCCAAGGCGATGTGCAATGAAAGAGTTGAACTTGGATAATCTGCGACCGAATTACAGATTCCCAAATCCTCTTCTAGAATTTGATTTGCTAGACTCGTCAATATTTTCCCTGGTCCCACCTCAATTATCAGGTCACATGCATTCCTCATTTGTTTTACAAGAGGTATAAATTTTACTTGGCTTACAATTTGTGTCGCGAAATGATCCCTCAACGACAACCCAGAACCCATGAAACTCCCGTCGGTACTGGAAATGAGAGAACATTTCAAATTGCCCAATGTCAAGGGAATGTTCATGTCACTTTTAAGCTTCATGGCGGCCTTTTCCACCAATTTTGAATGAAAGGCACCGGATACAGGCAGCTGCTTACAGCTAATGTTGTTAATGCCAGCCTCTATGATAAGCTCCTCCAAGGCATCGAGTTCCCCGGATACTACCGTTTGCATTGGCGAGTTAACATTTGCAATTACGGCATAACCCTTAACTCGTTGTAAAAGGCTTTCTACCTTATTACTAGAGCAAGACAAACTCACCATCCCTCCAAGGTTTTCGCCCGCATTAGCCATTGCATATCCTCTCAATGCGGCCAGCGCTAGAAGTTCATCTTCATTAAAAGCCCCGGCGATATGAAATGCTGTTAACTCCCCAAGACTATGGCCTCCAACAACATCGGGTGTAATTCCTAATTGTGCAAGAAATTTGGCATATAGGCATGAAACAAAACAGATTGCTGGTTGAGCTATTTCTGTCTTCTGCAGCTCTCGGAGATAAGGTTCCTTTTCTTCGTTATAGACAAGCCGGTCAAGGTCTGGGTAAATTAGAGGTGAAATCGGACGGCCTATCATTTCCTGAGTAAGGGTATCAACTCGATCAAGCATGTCTTGCGCCCATGTAAATCGATCAACAAGCATCTTGCCCATTGCTAATTGTTGCGCACCTTGACCCGGCATCAGAAATCCAATTCTGGGCTTCATTGCATCAAAACTAATCCAAATCATTCCTTGATTATCAGATTTGATAGTCCCCTTTTCAAATTTATCGTCATCCAACCAAAGGGCAATGGTATGTAAATGCTCGAGTAGTTCATTAGTGGTCCGGGCGATGATCGCCGCTCTAAAAATTGAATTTCTTTTATATATCAGGGTTAAATTATTGGCTAAATCCGTTAAATCGCTCATGCTCAGATTAACCGCTTGAGAGGTTAAATTTTTTATTTGCTCTCTCAAATCAAATATGGAATCAGCTCCCAAAATAAAAAGTTCAGTATCTTGACCTGAAGACAATAGTGCACGTTCGTCGATGCTGGATTGTAGTCTCTGTGAAGGATTGGACATTGATTCGAGGGTAACATGCGAGTTAATTCCCCCAAAGCCCATAGCTGATACGCCAATGCGAAGCTTTTTATCGTGATCTTCGATTCGACCATTTATAAGTGGATAGAGTGGGCGCGCACTTATATTAAATACAGGATTGGGCTCTTTGCAGCCTGCCAAAGGTGGAATTACACGCCTGTTGGCCGCGATAACAGCTTTTATTAAAGCTCCGACACCGGATGCCGCTTTCGTGTGACCGATTATAGATTTAAGAGATGTAACTCCGCATATGCGATCATCTGGTTTATTAAAACGCGACATCGCCTGTGATATACCATCTAATTCTACACGATCACCTACCGCAGTGCCGGTACCGTGCCCCTCGATAAAATCCAGCTCAATTGGACTGTAACCTGCCATTTGATACGCTCGTGATAGCGCTGTTGCTTGCCCATCTCTACTAGGCGCAGTGATCCCTCCCTTGCCATCCGATGAGATGCCCCAACCTCGAATTACCGAGTACACCTCGTCTCTGTCCCGGATAGCATCTTCAAGACGTTTCAACAAAACAAACCCGCAACCTTCTCCTGGTATAAAACCGGATGCTTGTCGATCATAGACACGCATGTCATCCGCCGTCAATGCACCTGTCTTAGCAAATCCTATAAGTTCAAAGGTATCGAGACTAACATCAACTCCTCCTGCCAGCGCTAGATCCCATTTCCCACTCACTAAATAGTCACTTGCAGTACAAACCGAAATAAGTGAAGATGAACATGCACCATCAACAACAAACCCTCCTCCATGTAAATCAAAATAGTTACAAACACGTCCGGCAATGGTATTAGACAGCCCCCCTTGAAGGGAATCCTCATTAACTTCTGGAAATGTAGATTTGTATTTTATTTCTAACGCGGCAGACCATTCTTCCTGAATTTGCTTCGGTATGTTTTTATCATTGAGCACTGATATTAAGCACCTTAATACATAAGGCCATCGGAGCCGCATATTGCTAGCTCGGCTTTGCTCGCCTGTAAGTGAATTTCCAACAACAACACCCATACGATCTCTAGGTAAAGTTTCTCGACTGTATCCTGCGTCATCCAAACACTGCTTAGCAACTTCAAGTGCCAACCATTGGACGATATCTGTGCTTTCAAAAGTCTTTTTTGGAATGCGCCACTTAACTGGATCAAAAGAAAAACTATCTATATATGCTGCAAGGCATGCATAGACTTTATCTGGTGTCTTTGCGTCATTATCAAAATAATCTTCGATGGGCAAACGCTGATCCAAGAAATTTCTAAATTCTCGACGCTTACTCAGCACATTTTCCCAAAGTTCTGTCGGATTTTTTGCACCGGGATACCAACATCCCAGCCCTACAACTGCTATACCTTTCATAGTGCGAAATTCTTCGAGTCGCGCAGCTGTGTCGTCATGCTTAAAACCTGTCATTTGTTAAACTCCGATTTCTTAAATAAAGTAGAACTCTAGTGCTCAGTCATTCTTGTTATGTCGGATAAAGTTTTTTTCAACTTTACCCGAGCATCCTCATTAGTAACTGATGTTACGCAGCCCGTAATTTCTGCAATTCTTCATAAGCCATCTGGTTCGCCTTTATGAACAGCTTAGCCCGTAACGCGAAATAGTTGGCCTTATGCTTAATCTTCAGACACTCCAGCTTGAACACCGCGTAAATGGACATGAAAATGTGGTTGTTATTTGTGGTGACCGTGCGGATGGGTGACTTCGCCAAACCCGCATTGGATTTTAACGACTTGTGGAACTCCTCGACTTTCCACCATTTTTGGTAGATCGTGGCGACTTGTCCGCCGTTGCACGCCAAATCGCTGCATACCAGATTCAACAGGCCGATGCTGCCGTCTTTGTTTGTAAAGACCCGGCGGACGAAAAGTACCTCATGGGAGAAACCTTTCAGCCAACCGCGCACCGCCTGCTGATCCGCCAATTCCAATTGACTGCCCCGTACAAAGCGTCCTTCTTTCTTGTCTTCTTCGCTTAAGGCCACCAAGCGGTTGTCCTTCAGTGCGCTAATAAAGTGCTTGCCTTTCTTCAGGATGAACTCGAAGTTCTCCTTCGCGGCAAACCAGCTGTCCGTCAAGACATAGCGGAACTTGATGGCGTTCGCCACGCAGGATGCTATCATTGTCCGCATCAATTCGTTCTTGGTGAACTCACTGGCCCGCTTGACCTTGCGGGTCTTCACGTCGCTGAACTGATGGGGCTTACGCACCACTTCAAAGGCGACCGGGATTGACACGCCCCCGCTATGGTACAACGCATTCAACAGGTTGATGCCCTTGACCGACCGCCCTTTGCAGTGGTCATAATGCCAACATATGATCTCGTTCTCATCCGTCCAGGCCTTCTCCTGGATGGTATCGTCAAAGATCAGGCAACCGTCTTCCTGTTCTATTTGGCGTACCGTCGCTTTGACTTCCCCCCACAGGTCTTTGGAGGTGTATTCCCTCGCTGACAAATAACGGGGTAGTTGATCGTGGCTCATATCTCCTTCTAACATCGCTGACAAACCGGTCGCCGTCGCAAACCCACTATTGCAGATCAGGTAGTCTGTGTATAACTCTAGCTTTTCTTTTTCCATCTCAAAATAATATGTTTTTTGGGAGGCGAGTGCGTA
>JAQTLI010000057.1 GCA_028714995.1 Methylobacter sp.
ATAAAGATGGAGGTTAAACGTTTGGCAACAGATCGTCCCGCATTAAATGTCATTCGTTGTACCGAAGAGGAATTAAATGCACATCAACAGCGTCTGGAAGCTATTGAAAAAGCCGGTAGTGTTTGTATTTGGAACCAGTAAGATTGTGTGGGCGACCGACCCGGTCGCCCACAGGGTTTTAGATCAATCAGCAGATTTCGGCTTCGCCCGTCTGGATGTAGACCCTATTCTTTTTTTGCTTTTATCTACTTTTTTAGCGTCATCATCGGTTTTCGCCGCTTTTTTAGCGCCTTCATCCATTTTGGATATGTTAAGTTGCTGGCCGGCCACCCTGACTTTTTTCAATTCCTGAAACAATTCCTTCGGTATGCCCGCTGGTAACTCAACGGTGCTGTAGTCGTCCTGGATTCTAATACGGGCAATATGGTCGCCATCAATCCCTGTTTCATTGGCTATGGCTCCTACGATATTGCCGGGTTTTACACCGTGATTATGGCCGACTTCAATACGGTACATTTCCATTTCAATGTCTGCCCCGCCGCCAAATGCACGTTTTGGTTTGCGCTCTCTTTGCGGGCGGTCAGATCTATCGGATCTTGATGGTCTATCGTCTCTGGACGGCCTGTCTTCTCTGGTGTCGTGGGATTTTTTAGGCAGATTTTGCATTAACAGAGGAGTATCGCCCTGAACCAGCTTTGCCAGTGCGGCGGCTATTTCCAGAGCGGTTACATTATGCTCCTGCTGGTACTGTTCTAATAGTTGACTGAAAAAGCTCAGTTCTTCTGCCGCCAGGGTATCGGTAATGTTTTGTTTAAAACGGGAAATACGTTTATTGTTAATGACCTCGGTTGAAGGCAGGCCCATTTCTTCAACTTTTTGTTTGGTCGCTTTTTCAATATTGCCCAGCAGTTTTCTCTCCCTGGGTGCAATAAACAAAATGGCATCGCCTGTACGCCCGGCGCGTCCTGTTCTGCCGATACGGTGGACATAGGATTCAGTGTCGTAAGGAATGTCATAGTTAACGACGTGAGTAATGCGGTCTACATCCAGCCCGCGCGCAGCAACGTCAGTTGCAATTAAAATATCCAGTTTGCCGCTTTTCAGGTTGGCAATAGCGCGTTCCCGAAGTGCTTGAGACATATCGCCGTTGATCGCAGCGGCCGAATAACCGCGAGCTTCCAGTTTTTCTGCCAGTTCAACGGTTGCGGTTTTGGTTCTGACGAAGATAATCATGCCGTCAAACGTTTCCGCTTCCAGAATGCGGGTTAGAGCGTCCAGTTTATGCACGCCGCTGACCAGCCAATAGCGTTGGCGTATGTTTTCAGCGGATGTAGTGGTTACTTTGATGGTGACGTGTTCAGGTTCATTCAGATATTCCTGAGCGATTTTACGAATAACCGAAGGCATTGTTGCGGAAAATAAGGCGATTTGTCTTTTTTCCGGGATTTGCTCAAGAATCCATTCCACATCATCAATAAAACCCATGCGTAGCATTTCATCGGCTTCATCAAGAACCAGAAAGCTGAGTCCCTTCAGATTTAGTGTGCCTTTACGCATGTGATCCATGACGCGGCCCGGTGTGCCGACCACCACATGAGCGCCGCGTTTTAGCTGGCGAAGCTGGGTGCTGTAATCTTGTCCACCGTAAATAGGCAAAACATGGAAGCCTTTTAAATGCGCGGCATAGCGTTGAAATGCTTCTGCCACCTGAATGGCCAGTTCGCGGGTTGGCGCCAGAACCAGTACTTGCGGGTCTTTTTGTTTGAGATCTATGCGCGATAAAATGGGTAATGCAAAAGCTGCCGTTTTACCGGTTCCTGTTTGTGCTTGCCCCAGAACGTCTTTGCCGGCTAGTATCAAAGGAATTGTTTGTGCCTGTATGGGCGAGGGTGTTTCATAACCGACATCATTCAGTGCTTTTAGCACCGGTTCAATCAGGGCTAAATCACGGAAAGAGGGTAATGTAGAAACATCATTGGGCATGGATTTACCTGTTGGAAATAATAGAAGGCGCGGACGCGCTGGGAAATGTTTTGTTTATCAGAGTATTATAACGCATTATATTATTATTTGCAGCAAAATTAATGAGATAAACAGATGGTCAAAGCTTCCACACCTTACCAATATCCCGGTTGGCAATGAGAATTTGGGTTGATGCAGACGCCTGTCCCAATGTGATTAAAGATATTTTATTTCGCGCGGCGGAACGAAAACAGTTGTCACTGACACTGGTTGCCAATCATTTTTTGACGGTGCCACCATCCAGAGTTATTAGTGCGGTGCAGGTCTCGGGTGGTTTTGATGTGGCTGATAATTACATTGTCAAACACTTGGAGGTAAATGATCTGGTGATTACTGCGGATATTCCACTGGCTGCTGAAGTCATAGCAAAAAATGCCCATGCCATTAATCCCAGAGGTGAGCTTTATACCAAAGAAAATATTAGGGAACGCTTGGCGATGCGTGATTTCATGGAGGAGATGCGCAGTGCAGGACAGGTATCGGGCGGGCCTGCTCCACTGGGGCAACGAGACAGGCAGGATTTCGCCAATGCGCTGGATAGTTTTTTGGCGAAATATTAGCAAAATTACGGTTCAGGCTGAGTTTTAGTTATTTGCTTGTTATAATAAAAATAGTTTTGTAACAGTATCAATTCTGATCGAGAGATTTCATGATTCAAGGTAGTATCGTAGCGTTAGTAACACCGATGGATGAAAGCGGTGCGGTGGATAGGGACAGTCTGAAAAAACTGGTGGAATTTCATATAGCACAGGGGACAGATGCCCTTGTTGCCGTAGGCACAACAGGTGAGTCGGCGACACTGGATGAAGATGAGCACTGCGGTGTTATCAAATCAGTTGTTGACTATGTGGGCGGCAGAATACCAGTGATTGCCGGAACCGGTGCAAATTCAACAACCGAGGCGATCACCCTGACCCGGCTAGCCAAAGAAGCTGGTGCCGACGCCTGTCTGATTGTGACCCCCTATTACAATAAGCCCACTCAGGAAGGCTTGTATCTGCATTACAAGGCCATTGCCGAGGCCGTCGAAATCCCCCAGATTTTATACAATGTGCCGGGCCGCACGGCCTGTGATATGTTGCCGGAAACGGTAGGCCGCTTATCTCACATCAAGAACATCGTCGGTGTTAAAGAGGCGACTGCTGATCTGTCCAGGGTTAAAAAAATCCGCGATTTGACCGGTGATGGTTTTGCAATCTATACCGGTGATGATGCAACCAGTCGCGAGTTTTGTCTGCTGGGCGGCAACGGTAGCATTACTGTAACGGGAAATGTTGCACCAAAGCTGGTGCACGAAATGATTATGGCGGCGATAGCAGGTGACAGTGAAACTGCGTTAGCCATCGACCAAAAATTAGTGGCGTTGCATAAAAATCTGTTTATTCAGTCTAATCCGATTCCGGTCAAATGGGCGGTTGCCGAAATGGGCTTGATGGGTAAAGGTATTCGGTTGCCTTTAACCTGGTTGACGGAAGACTGCTTTGACGCAGTACGCGACGCCATGCGTCAGGCTGGGGTTATTTAACGCGCATGATGAAAACTAAAATCGGTACGCGTATCATTATTGCCGTTGTTTTGACCAATGTGTCGGCGTGCGGCACCATTAAAAGCTTATTTCCGGATAAAGAAAAGGACTATCAATTTACAACTGAAATTCCACCCCTAACCTTGCCTGCTGATCTGGGGAAGGATTCAATCTTAAATATGCCTGTCGCTGCTCCAGTTGTTGAAACAGCAGAAGATGTTGCTCCTGCTGATAAGCCGGTAGAAACTGAGCCGGTTGTAGAAAAGAAATTAATTCAGGTTGAAATGGTTAAATCCGATGAGGGAGCAAGCCGACTACGCATTGGTGCGCCATTAGCAAGAGCCTGGCGTATGGTTGGCAAAGCGTTAAGTCGAAATTCCATTGAGGTGACCAGTCGTAATCAGGAAGAAGAATCAGTGTACGTTCAGTACGATCCAGATGAAAAAAAAGTAGAAGACGGCTCGTTTTGGGATGAGGTCACTTTTGCATTTAGCGGGTTTCAAACAGGCGAAAAAGAGTATGTTGTCAAGCTGGTAGGAAATAAGCAGCAGACGGAAGTTATGGTCATGGATTCAGAACTGAAGCCCTTGGCTGAAGGCCCTGGTTTAAAGTTGCTGACATTATTGCATGACACTATTAAGGCTGATTTGGCTAATAAATAATTAAATTAAGTGCGCATGACTGGCTAAATCCAGTCATGCGGCCACAAATAATACGTTCCCATGTTTAAGTCTGGGAACAAACATTCTAATTCTTCACTGATTTATCACATGTTAAAAATCTCCGGAACCTCCGCACTTTCTGACTTTCGTGTCAAAAAACTACTGGCTGAATTACAGGCTGTAGATTCAAATATCAAGGCCGTCTCAGCACGGTTTATTCATTTTGTCGATGTTGAAAGCGACCTGGATGAAGGTCAAGCAGAGATTTTAAACCGCTTGCTAGCGTATGGTTCAGGGCAAGCAATAGCCGATGATTATGAAATACCCCCCTGTATTTCCCCCTCCGGGTCAGCCGTTGGCTGCTCAAATTCGCTCCCGACGAATTTGTCAGGCGAGCGCTTACTGGTAGTGCCACGGTCAGGCACGATTTCACCCTGGTCCAGCAAGGCGACAGAAATCGCTCAGCGGTGCGGATTAACTGGGGTTAAGCGCATAGAGCGCGGCATTGAATACACATTAGCTGCCAAGGAGCCGCTGTCAGTTGCCGGTAAAGCGCTGCTGTATGACCGCATGACACAGACTGTTTTATACGGTGACGCCGAGCCGGAATTGTTTGTTCAGCATCAACCCAAACCATTACTGAGCGTTATGCTCATCGAACAGGGCCGTGATGCACTGGTTACAGCGAATTCGGAGCTGGGATTGGCGTTGTCAGATGATGAAATTGATTATTTGACTGACAGCTTTCAGAAACTGGGCAGAAATCCAACCGATGTTGAATTGATGATGTTTGCTCAGGCCAATTCGGAGCATTGCCGTCATAAGATTTTTAATGCCGACTGGACCATTGACGGCGTGGAGCAGGCGCATTCCCTGTTCAAAATGATCCGTAATACCGCTGAAAAAAGCCCGGAAGGCATCTTATCGGCTTACAGTGATAATGCCTCGGTAGCCATAGGTTCAGCCGCGCAGGTGTTTATTCGCAATGCCCGGACCGGCGAATACGCCTACGTTGAAGAAGACGCGCATTTGCTGATGAAGGTCGAAACCCATAATCATCCCACTGCAATCTCGCCTTATCCGGGCGCGGCTACCGGTTCCGGCGGTGAAATTCGGGATGAAGGCGCGACCGGTCGTGGTTCTTCGCCCAAAGCAGGCTTAACCGGTTTTTCCGTATCGCATTTGAAAATCCCGGAATTTCCCCAGCCCTGGGAAGACAATAACGGCAAACCTGAGCGCATTGCCTCAGCACTCGACATTATGCTGCAAGGCCCTCTCGGCGGCGCGGCATTTAACAATGAGTTTGGCAGGCCCAATCTGGCGGGTTATTTCCGCAGCTTTGAACAGCCGGCGCCGGGCAGCGCGGGAAATGAATTCAGGGGTTATCACAAACCCATCATGATTGCGGGCGGCATGGGTAATATCCGTCCTATGCTGGTTCAAAAACATCCCATTCCGGCCGGCTCGTTAATCATCATACTGGGCGGCCCTGCCATGCTGATCGGCCTGGGGGGCAGTGCGGCGTCATCGCAGGCTTCAGGCGAAGGTTCCGAAGATCTGGATTTTGCCTCCGTACAACGGGAAAATCCTGAAATGGAGCGTCGCTGTCAGGAAGTCATAAACCATTGTAATTCCATGGGTAACGATACGCCGATAGTGTCCATTCATGATATTGGCGCGGGTGGTTTGTCTAACGCCGTGCCGGAAATTATCCATGACTGTGATCGCGGCGGTCGTTTTGAATTGCGCAATGTGCAAAATGCCGACAAAGGCATGTCGCCCATGCAAATCTGGTGCAATGAAGCGCAGGAGCGTTATGTTGTCGCCATCAAGTCGGAGTCACTGGAATTATTCACCTCCTTTTGCGAACGCGAGCATTGCTTATATGCGGTCATAGGCGAGGCAACGGAAGAGGAATATTTGTCGCTCAATGATGCATTGCTGGGCGATAAGCCGGTCGATATCCCCATGTCATTATTGTTTGGCAAGCCACCAAAAATGTACCGGAATGTCGAGCATGTTCAGCCAAACTTGACGGCACTGGATTTTAGTGGCGTATCACTAAGTGAAGCGGTTAAACGCGTCTTGTCGTTTCCCGCAGTGGCCGATAAAAGCTTTTTGATTCATATCGGTGACCGTTCGGTAACGGGGCTGGTGGCAAGAGATCAAATGGTCGGTCCCTGGCAAGTGCCGGTGGCTGATGTTGCGGTAACCTCATCGGGATTTTATGCTTTAACCGGTGAAGCGATGGCGATGGGTGAACGTACTCCGATCGCTGTCATTGATGCACCGGCATCCGGTCGAATGGCGATAGGCGAAGCATTAACCAATCTGGCGGCAGCCCGCATTGATTCATTGAAGAAAATTAAAATTTCGGCCAACTGGATGGCTGCAGCAGGTTATCAAGGTGAAGATGCTGCCTTGTTTGATACGGTTAAAGCGGTGGGGATGGAATTATGCCCGGCGCTGGGCATAGCCATACCGGTGGGCAAAGATTCGTTGTCGATGAAAACCGTGTGGAAAGATGACGCGCTCGACGACTGCATGGATGCAGAAGGTAGAGCACCAACAGTAGGCGCTTTAGGCGATGCAGGAGCACAAACCGAAAAAACCATGACAGCACCGTTGTCGTTGATTATTACCGCGTTTGCCCCTGTTAAGGATATTAGCAAAACCCTGACGCCACAACTGCGCAATGTGCAGGATGAAGACAGTGCGTTAATTCTGATTGATTTGGGCACGGGTAAAAACCGTCTGGGCGGTTCCGTATTAGCGCAAGTTTACAAGCAACTTGGGAATGAGTGCCCGGATCTGGATGAAGCAAGGCTGTTGAAAGCTTTCTTTGATACCATACAAACGCTCAACTCCCAAGACAAACTGCTAAGCTATCATGACCGTTCTGATGGGGGGTTATTGGCAACAGTGGCGGAAATGATGTTTGCCAGCAGATTGGGTGTGGTATTAACAATCGATAGGCTGGGAGATGATGTGTTGGCCGCCTTGTTTAATGAAGAACTGGGCGCCGTATTGCAAGTGCGACAGAGCGATTGCAAGGAAGTTGTCGAGCTGTTAACGCACTCGGGATTGGTAGACTGCACCTATGTAATCGGCAAGGTGATCGATCAGCAGCAGCTGACAATTCGCCATGCAGGTGAGGTCATTTATTCCGCCAGCCGGTCAGAAATGCAGACAGTCTGGTCTGAAGTCAGCTACCGAATGCAGGCATTGCGTGATAACCCTGATTGCGCCCTGCAACAGTTTGAGCGAATTGCCGATGATGAAGATCCCGGCTTGAATGTTGCCTTAACTTTTGATGTTAATGCTGAAGTAACCGCGCCGTTTCTTTTAGCAAAAAAACCTAAAGTAGCCATACTGCGTGAACAAGGGGTTAATGGCCATGTAGAAATGGCGGCAGCGTTCGATCGTGCCGGCTTCACCAGTATCGATGTACACATGAGCGATATTATTCATGGTCGAGTGAGTCTGAGTGATTTCACTGGACTGGTTGCCTGCGGTGGTTTTTCTTATGGTGATGTACTTGGAGCGGGTGGCGGCTGGGCTAAATCCATTCTGTTTAATCCACGCGCCAGGGATGAATTTGCAGCATTTTTTCAGCGACAAGATACCTTCGGGCTAGGTGTTTGTAACGGTTGCCAGATGATGTCGGGATTGAAAGAAATCATCCCCGGCACAGAACATTGGCCGCGCTTTATGCGTAACAACTCGGAACAGTTTGAAGCCAGGGTGGCTATGGTTGAAGTACAAAAATCACCCTCCATCCTGTTTGCTGGCATGGAAGGTTCCAGAATGCCGGTCGCCATTGCGCATGGAGAAGGGCGTGCAGAGTTTGCTATGGATCCTGCGGTGGCTCTTGAGGCAGGAGCGGTTTCATTATGTTATGTTGATAATTATGGTAATTTAACCACTGAATTTCCAGCCAACCCCAATGGTTCGCCTTTTGGCATTACCGGATTGACCACAACGGATGGACGATTTACCATTATGATGCCGCATCCTGAACGATGCTTCAGAGCGTTGCAAAACTCCTGGCATCCCGACGACTGGAGTGAATATGGCGCATGGATGCGCCTATTCAGAAATGCCAGAGTTTGGGTGGGCTAAAAGTACGCTCTACTAACCGATCAAGAGAATAACGAAATGAAGGGATTGCGAAAATGTTTACTAGTGATCGGTTTAGTGTAGGCCGTGATATGAAGTATCATCGGTTATTCTAAGGACAGGGAATGATGTCGCCGATTTATCGAGATATACTTATTGTATCGGTCCTGATCGTTATCTTTACTGCCATACCCGATGTGATACTCGAATTATTGGTTGAATTCGGCCATCTTTTGGTCGAGTTTTCTCATGCCTTGTTTGAGGTAATTGAGACCGCTCTTGATCACCTCATCGAACACTTTTTTCATACTGAGCTCCATCACACTCAGATCATTGTATTTTATATAATAGTATCTGTTGCGCTCTATATATTCTATTGGCTGTACCGTGTATTGCCTCGTCTTTTTCGTTATGTTAAAGAAAGTCTAATTGCCACCTGGGAACGGGAAAAAACAAGCATTTCTATTTGTTGGCAAGAGCTGTCTTTATTCAACAAAATCAAGCTGGTTTCAATTTGTACCGCGGCCATCACCGGCTACATTTATTTTGGTTTTTAGCTGCTGAGATCTTTGTTGATGCCTTCAGAATTTAATAGGCTGCAGGCAATAATTCAGCATAATTAATTTCCCCGTAATACCATCAAGATTAACTGGCTATTATATTCTATCATATTGTTTTTCAATGTTTATTCCATAAAGGCCTCGGTAAGTTGGCCTTAAAGTTTGAAAAATATGAGCGCTGATCTACAATCATAATAGGCATATGAAGAACAACGCGAGAATGAGCAAATGATTACTATGGAATCCGCACGTATCCTTATTGTTGATGACGAGCCAGTAAACCTGAAGCTACTGGACAAGATGCTGTCGGCTCAAGGCTATAGTAATCTGGTTTTGATCCAGGATTCCAGGCAGGTGCTGGAAAGCTATCGGCAGGAGCGCACTGACCTGATTTTACTGGACATCAATATGCCGCACATTGATGGTTTCGGCGTGATGGAGCAGCTCAAAGCACTTCAAGATCCACTATTTCCGCCTGTCGTGGTTCTCACTGCTCAACATAGTCAGGATTTTTTGCTGCGAGCCCTTAACGCAGGTGCGCGCGATTTCCTCAGTAAACCTTTTGACCGTAACGAGCTGCTGGCACGAGTGCGCAACATGCTTGATGCACAACTGGCGTATCGTCTGCTTCATGGTCAAAAGGCTGTGTTGGACGAAATGGTCCAGGCGCGTACCGATGAGCTGCGTCGCACACAGCTGCAAGTTGTACAACGGCTGGGTCGAGCTGCTGAGTACCGTGATAACGAAACCGGTAACCACATCCTGCGTATGAGCCACATCGCGGCTTTGCTGGCGAAATCCATCGGTTTGAGCGAAGCTGAATGTGAGTTAATGCTGCATGCCAGTGCCATGCATGACATTGGCAAGATCGGTATTTCTGATCATATACTGCTTAAACCCGGAAGGTTAGAATCCGAAGAGTGGGCCATTATGCAAACCCACGCCACCATCGGTGCGCATATCCTTGAAGGCGATGATTCTGATCTGATCCGGTGTGCACGTGAGATCGCGCTCACCCATCACGAAAAATGGGACGGCAGTGGTTATCCTTACGGTCTTGCCGGCGATATGATCCCGCTGATGGGGCGCATCGCAGCATTGGCCGATGTGTTCGATGCACTGGCTTCCGAACGACCCTACAAAAAGGCATGGACGATCGAGGCGTCGGTTAATTTAATCAAGGAAAATCGAGGCACACATTTCGATCCTGACCTGGTCGATGTATTTTTGATGCAACTATCTGAAATTCTTAAGATTCGTGAGCAGTTTTCTGAACCTGAGAGTGGGTGTGATTTATTAGGCCAATCCCTACAGACATAGCTGGAGGCCATGAATATAAAAAAGGTAGTGGGTCAAGCTTGCAATTTATCATGAATATCGACGCCAATCGCTACCTTATTAATAAACAATCCAATGATGGTATCGTGCATCAAAACTGAATTGAAAAACAGATGGTTTTCCTTGTCAGACATTTGATCCAAGTTTGTAGATTCAGGTTTTTGCGTTCTATTTTTTGGGTGTTCACGTTTGCCAGCTTCATGCTTGGCGGCGTCATGTGGTGCTTAGTACGGTAACGTACTCAGTGGGAAAGAGCCGGCGCCGGCCTGAAGTCATTTCGATGAGGTGGTCTTTTTTGCTCGCTGTTTTTTCTTGCGGGACTTTTTGGCGGAGCTCTTCTTTTTGACGGGTTTAGCCTCAATTTTGACCTTGGCGGTGCCGCCCTCTTTTATATCAAGCTTTTTAGCCGCTGCGCCGGAAAGGTCGATGACACGATCTTCGGCATAAGGTCCACGATCATTGATCTTGACCTCGACTTTCTTGTTATTTTCGAGGTTGGTCACTTTTGCTTTGCTCCCCATCGGCAAAGTCGGATGGGCAGCCGTCATTTCTTTTTGGTTAAATGTCTTGCCACTGGCGGTCTCCTGGCCTTGAAATCCCGGTCCATACCATGACGCCTCGCCGACCTCCTTTTGAACAGGTTTGGTG
>JAQTLI010000058.1 GCA_028714995.1 Methylobacter sp.
GTCTTCAATGCTCGAAAAGTGATGGATAATAGAAGGTGTTGGTTTTGCTGTCATTGAAAATCAAAATGGTAAACTTATTACCCCATCTAAATTCTATTTTCAAATGCTTTTAAGCGCGATTGCCCTGACACCGTGTTGGGTAATGTCAAAACTAGCCTGAGTGGGGGCTTATCATGCCTTTGATTTCAGCAAGCATGCTTATCGTTATCTGGCTGCGATTGCCTATCGATTTAATCGGCGGTTTCTGCTCAAAACCTTGCCCCAGCGTCTGCTGGTCGCTACTGCAACTACAGGGCCTCGGCCTGAGGGCTGGCTGCGTATAGCTGAAGATCCTTGCAAATCAATAATAAACTTCACATCATGGATGTGTCACTAAATATAAATTGCCAAGTGATATTGAGTTTCCTATCATCAAAGCAAATCATAATGAAAAGTGGGGGCTTAACGATGGCAGGGTTGGGTTCAGAGCCGCGCATAACAACAGATACTCTTGATGACGCTGGAAATACTACTGCGTCTGTTAACAATGGACTCGCCTGCAGTGCTGCGGCACTGGCTGAAAGTGAAGAACGTTTTCGACAAATGGCGGAAATGACAGGCGAATGGTTATGGGAACAAGATCCCGACGGTTATTACACCTATAGCAGTACTGCCGTTAACCAGATCCTGGGGTTTAGCCCGGATGAAGTAATCGGCAAACACTATACTGAATTTTTAACTCCCCAAGATAAAGCAAACCAGCAACCTTACGCGACAATTCATCAACCTTTTTATGCGTTGATTAATCACTATCGACATAAAGATGGGCATCAGGTTCTTACAGAATCGACCGGATTGCCAATAATTAATGCAAAAGGCGATCTGGTTAAATGGCGAGGTGTCGATCGGGACATTACTGCCAGAAAGCATTTTCAGGATGCGCTCATAGAAAGTGAAAAACGTACCCGCCTTATTATTGAAAGCTCCTTAAGCGCCATCGTGATTATGGATTCATACGGCATCATTACCGATTGGAATCCACAAGCTGAAAAGATGTTCGGCTGGTCGCGTAATGAGGCTATAGGCCAGCGCCTTCAAGACTTAATCATCCCGCCACGGTTTCGCAAAGCTCACCGCCAAGGGTTGCAACATTTCCTGCAAACCGGCATTGCACCCCTATTAAATAAAGTGATTGAGCATGTCTCCATCCGCCGGGACGGCTCGGAATTTCCAGTCGAACTTAGCATCTCACCATTAAAACTGGGTAATGCTTACATATTCAGCGGCTTCATACACGACATCACCAAACGCAAACGCCTGGAACATCGGTTTCGACAAGCGGTAGAATCCGCGCCCAATGCGATTGTTATGGTAAACGAGTCAGGAATAATTGAGATGGTCAATTCGCAAGCAGAAAAGTCTTTCGGTTACTCACGCTCTGAATTAGTTGGGCAACCGGTTGAAATGTTGATGCCGGAACGCTTTCGTAGTGCTCATATTGGTTTTCGCCAAGCATACCTTGCCGCCCCTGAATCCAGACCGATGGGAATGGGTCGAGACCTCTACGGCTTACGTAAAGACGGGGCTGAATTTCCCGTTGAAATAGGCCTCAGTCTCATCGATAGCGAAGAAGAAATTCTGGTAATGAGCACCATCGTCGAAATAACTGCCAGAAAAGCAGCTGAACAAAAAATTCGTCAGGCACAGATCAATTTAGCGATTGCCCAGAGCGAAATCAAGATTGCCCAACGGATACAAGCATCGCTTTCACCCTCAGCGCCAATTAAATCGGAACATTTTGAAGTCGCCGGATTTTGTTTGCCTGCCGATCAGGTCGGTGGTGACTATTTTGATTATTTTTTTCGCAATGAAGACCAACTGGACATGATTATTGCGGATGTTTCCGGCCATTCCATCGGCCCTGCCCTGTTTATGGTTGAAACCCGCAGCGCCATTCGAACTCAGGCAAATGGGCTTGGAACGCCCGCAGAAACGCTAAGCATACTCAATAATTTCCTTTTTGAGGATTTGGATAAGGCGGGCTTCTTCATCACCTTGTTTTATTTGCAATATGACATCACCAACCACCAATTAAGTTTTGCCAATGCAGGACACCCGCCGCCACTGTTATTCAGCCCTTTTCAGGATGAATGCAGGCAGCTGGACGCCGAAGGACTGATACTGGGTATAAACAAAAAAGTGATTTTTGAGGAGAAAACAACAACGCTGTCCAAAGGCGACTTAATCCTTCTTTATACCGACGGCATAACCGAAGCGGAAAATGCCAAAGGTGATTTTTTTGGCATTGAGCGTGTCAGTGACATTTTCATTCAACACTCCCAACAAACCCCGCAAAAAATCATTGATGCGCTACTGGAACAGCTAAAACAGTTTCGCCAAAGCGAGTCATTTAACGATGATATTACTTTGATGGTCTTTAAACGCGGCTAGTTTAGCGAACAAAACTCTTGTTTGCCCCCTAAAAGTGACTCATCAGGAGTCATTATCGACTTACTCTATTTGCTGGTCGGAAATTTTACAAACGGAAAATTCGACGCCTTTCAAAGGGAATGACAACAAGAGTATCTGTTAGTCAACAATACCCATTGTGTTAAAACGATACCCACACTGTTTTTCATCGAAATGGGGCATGAGCAAGGTGATGACTAATAACAAATGTGGGTCACTCTACCTTGGGTGACGAACGCTAGACGCAGGACGACTGAAGCGGCCCTCTATCAACTGAACAACAAGCCCAAGTTTTTTAATGTCGCAGAGAACTTCAATCATCCGTCCTATAGTATTTTCTTCAGTCTGGTTAAAGGCGACACTTCTTCAATACGTTTCAATGCCTACAAACTATTTGACACAATGCATATTAACTTAAGCGCCCTAAGCAGCTATACTCCTCGGGTGCAGGAAGCAATCCACCCTCCTACTATATTGGCACATGAAGAACTTTCAGCGTGAATTACTAAACTTTCCATTTTACGCCACCAAATATCCACATTAATCCTGACCTTAAATTTCTCATCATGATTAAGCCATGTGTTTCTTTTATCCATATCAAGCTTAACGCCTGGGCTTGCATCGTTTTGCTAATTTGTCTGGCGACACTCCCATTTTCAACACCGGCCGCCCCATCACATACCCCGCGCTTCCAGAACCTGGCTGACGAGACAGATAATATAGCCGTCCTGGCCTTCATCCAGGATCGCCAAGGATTTATATGGATGGGATCAGCTAATGGACTTCATCGCTACGATGGATACCGCATTACAAACTACCGGCATAATCCCGATAACATAAACAGTCTGCCTGATAGTATAGTTACAACGCTATTGGAAGATGATTCCGGCAGGATCTGGGTTGGAACGCAAAAAGGCCTCGTTCAGTTTGAACCGGAAACAAACAAATTTACACTATTCAAGCCCGAATCAGGACAGAATAACAATATATTCGTACAAAAAATTATAAGCGATAAAAAAGGAGGAATGTGGCTGGGAACCCGATCAGGATTGCAGCATTTCAACCCGAATAACAGCCACTTCGAGATTTACCGCAACGATCCGTCCCAGTCCGCTAGTCTTGCCAGCGACGATGTGCCTGCACTGGCGCTGGACGAAAAAGGTGGCGTATGGATCAGCACCTGGCCCAACGGCCTCGACTATCTGGCGCCAGGCACATCGACTTTCCAGCATTTCAGGGTGGATACTTCCACTCACTCCGACCTTAAAACCAATACCGTGCGAGCCCTGCATTTTGATAGCCATGGAAAACTATGGATAGGCACCGAAGCTGGCGTTGTTGTCTGGCAATCGGGGACTGATTGGTCGCAAAGGAAACGCCTTGATACGCCGCCTGGTGAGAATGAATTCAGGGTTAACACTATTTACCAAGATAACCAAGCAAACCTCTGGGTTACTACCTTGGGAGCAGGTTTATTACGATGGAATGACGCCAGGCAGCAATTTTCCATGTACCAGCATCGATCGGAAGATCCACACAGCCTGCCTAGCAACGACATTAGAGCAATCATGCAGGACCGCACTGATATAATGTGGATAGGCACTTTGGCAGATGGAGTTAGCCGGGGCAACCTGACCAATCAGGCATTCGAGCGGATTATTCCGCGCGATGTCGCCCCAAACAATTCTTATGTAAGCAATACCATTACCAGTATTGAGGGAGATACTAATGGTCGCCTATGGTTGGGGAGCACTCATGGATTGAGTCTTTTCGATCCTACAACACGTCAGTTTATCAAACATTTTCACGCCGACGCCAAGCGTCAGGACACACTTAGTAATAACTACATATTCAGCTTATACCAGTCGCCAGGTGGCCCACTCTGGATTGGCACACCGTCAGGTTTAAATCGCCTTGACCCAGCCAGTGGACGCTTTCGCGTGATTCACTTTAACAGCTCCGGCAATAACGTCATCAATACGATAAAACCCGGTCGTGATGGCGGTCTTTGGCTAGGCACCGCTAATGGCCTGATCCACTACGATCCCGCCGCTGGATCAATCAAGCAATTTAATCACGACCCGAAAAATCCGCATAGCATTAGAACTAATTTTATAATTGTTTTGCTAGAAGACCGTGCCGGAAGGGTATGGGTCGGCGGAAATTTCGATGGAGGCGGATTGGATGTACTAGACCCGACCACAGGGCAATTCAGGCACTATCGTCACGATCCACTAAATCCAGCCAGTTTGAGCGATAACCGCATTTTCTCTTTATTCGAAGACAAAAACGGATCAGTATGGATTGGCACAGCTAAAGGTCTCAACCGGATTACTTCCTCGCCCGATGGGGACGTTGAATTCCACTCTTACATCTTTGCGCCTGTTAATATTGCATCTATTCAGAACGATTACACAGGACAATTGTGGCTAGGCACCACTACCGGACTGTTCAAAATTGACCCTGTCACCGATAAATTCACCCATTTTTCTGCTTCGGATGGTCTCACTGATGACATCTTATGGGCTGGCTCTTCCTTTGCTGGCAACGATGGCAGACTGTACTTTGGTGGTATTAAAGGCATCACAGAAGTGCACCCTGAGGATGTTCAAACAAGTTCCGTGCTGCCACAGTTGGCAATTACCGATATCAGCGTTTTTAACCGTTCATTGCGAGCAGGATCAAACGCCGAAGGCGTCAAACTGGAAGGAACGATAACGAACCCCAAAGCGTTAACGCTTTCATGGCGAGAATCCGTTTTCTCTATGGAGTTTGCCGCGCTACATTACGCAGATCCCGCCAGCAACCGCTACGCCTATCGTCTGGAAGGCTTCGATCAGGATTGGGTGGAAACCGACGCAGACCACCGGGTTGCAACCTACACCAATCTTGATCCCGGCAACTATGTCTTCCATGTAAAGGCTTCCAACAACAAAGGCATCTGGAACGAGACAGGTGTCACATTACCCATCACTATCATGCCCCCATTCTGGCAAAGCTGGTGGTTCCTAACTCTGGCCGCCGGATTACTGCTTGACCTTTATTATTGGCGTATCCGGCTGCTTAAGCGCAATCAAATACGCCTCGAGCATCTGGTCACAGAGCGTAGCGCCGAGGCGATAAAACTGCGCGATCAAGCCTTGGCTGCGAATCAGATCAAGAGCGAATTCCTGGCCAATATGAGCCATGAAATTCGCACTCCGATGAATGCCATCATAGGTATGACCCATCTGGCTCAGCGCACCGAACTAACCGCCAAACAAAATAATTATTTAACAAAAATCAACAATTCGGCACAATCCCTACTCAGGATCATCAACAACATTCTTGACTTTTCCAAGATTGAGGCCGGTAAACTGGAGCTGGAGCTTATGACATTCTCGCTGGACGACGTGCTAAGCAATCTCTCCGACATTGTTGGCCTAAAAGCCGAGGAAAAAGGCATTGGACTTGTGTTTTCGATTACCCCGGAAACACCGCGCCAGTTGTTGGGTGATTCGCTACGACTAAGCCAAATCCTCATCAATCTGGTCAATAACGCGGTTAAGTTCACCGAGCGGGGCGAGGTCACCGTAACAGTGATGCTGGAAGAGCAAAGGGGCGAAACTGTTTTGCTAAAATACACGATCACGGATACCGGGATCGGCATGACCTCAGAACAAATATCCAACCTGTTCCAGCCCTTCTCTCAGGCGGACACCTCAATCACCCGTCACTACGGCGGTACCGGACTGGGTTTAGCAATCAGCAAACAACTTGCAGAATCCATGGGCGGTCGCATCTGGGCAGACAGTGAGCTGGACAAAGGAAGCACTTTTTCTTTTACTGCCAGCTTTTACGTCGCCGAGGCCTTTTTTCCTTCTGAAAAAGAAGTAGAGCTTATCAGACCCATCGACGAATCAATTTTCATCGATACCATTACTGAGTTACTCGCCCCACTCCCCAGCCATTCGATACACCTGGAACAAAATAGGGAGCAAATGGATGTTGCCGTTCACCTGGCGGGACATCGGATACTGCTGATCGAGGACAATGCTATTAACCGTGAGCTGACGGCCGAATTACTGGCTGATCTAGGCATTGACGTCGAGACCGCGGAAAATGGGTTGGCCGGGGTTACACGCGCCACCTCCGAAGCATTCGATTTGGTGCTAATGGACATCCAAATGCCGGGTATGAACGGACTAACAGCGACCCGGTTGATTCGCGCCGAGGAACACTTGCGTGACCTGCCCATTATTGCCATGACCGCCCAGGCCATGAGTAGCGATCGGGAAAAGAGTTTGGCAGCGGGCATGAACGACCATATCACCAAACCGGTTAATCCAACCAAGCTGGCGGAGACATTGAGCCACTGGCTTAAGGCAAAATCACCGCAATTACATATGAAAGATCATCTACATCCTAAGACGCAAAATCCGGTTGAGGCATCGGCCTCTCCGATTACGGACAATGACGTCATTCCCCATCATCTTCCCCCTTTCGATATCCCGGCCGCATTACTGCGAACCCGCATTAAGCCTGAACTCTTACACAAATTACTGTTAATTTTTCGCGACACATACCGCAATGCAGTATCTGAATTAAAGCAGCTAATCGCTGATGGCTACGAAGATGACGCACAACGGCTCGTCCATTCGCTCAAAGGAGTTGCGGGAACACTAGAAGCCAAGGAGCTGCTAGATGCCGCTGCTGCTACCGAACACGCTTTTCTAAATGGCAATGTTTCAGAAATGGCTCCGCTCATCGATATTTTGGATCATGCCCTGACAGCCGCTATCTCGGCAGCAGACACATTAGATACAGCTAAACCCGCATCAGCCGCATTGCCGCTACCTGTTGATAACGCAGCCCTCCCTGACGCTTTAAGCGAGCTGCAAGACTGTATCATCAATAATAATCTGAAAGCGCGTAAGCTCTTCGCCTCATTACGCAATATTTTGATGCAGCATGGAGTTGACGCCGACGTTTTAAAATTGGAAGATAGCTTGGAATGTTTAGACTTCCCGGCCGCAGAGGTAGCTTTAAAATTTATAGTTAGCAATCTCAATTTAGTTGGAAAAAATCATGATCCCGCAAACCCACGCACGAATATTGATAGTTGACGACGAGCGAAGCAATATCGAGATACTTTCCGATCTTTTCGGTGATGATCATGAGATTCTATTTGCAACGGAAGGCAACAGGGCATTGGAAATTGCCGCAATATCCAAGCCTGACATAATCCTGTTGGATATGATGATGCCTGGCATTAATGGCTGTGAAGTGTGCAGACTGCTAAAAACAAATCCTCAAACCAGAGCAATCCCAGTTATCTTCATCACCGCGCTGGGCGATGTTGCAACGGAGACTCTGGGTCTGGAATTAGGTGCGATGGACTATATCAGCAAGCCTTTCAGTCCTGCCGTGGTTAAGATGAGGGTAAACATCCAAATCGAACTAAAACGTGCGCGGGAGCAGTTGACTTTGCTGGCAACTTTAGACGGGTTAACCGGTATAGCCAACCGACGACGCTTCGACGAATTCATAGCGAGCGAATGGAGCCGTGCTTCACGCTCGCGCCAACCAATGGCACTGGCGATGATCGACATTGACCTATTCAAAAACTACAACGACCACTATGGCCACCAGGCAGGCGACAAGTGTCTGCGTAAGGTCGCCAAGTTTCTCGAAACTCATGCCGGTCGCCCTGGCGATTTAGTTGCACGCTACGGCGGAGAAGAGTTCGCCTTCATTACCTCGACAACCAACGGTACGACTGCGCTACGAATGACAGAAAGCATCTGTGGAGCGTTGCTAAGCATGCGACTACCACATACGATGTCTCCTTTCGGATATGTAACTGTGAGTATCGGTGTAGCGGCTTTTGCCCCCGTAGACGGTGAAACTTCAGAGTTACTAGTGAGAAAAGCGGATGAAGCCTTATATCATGCAAAAAAACAGGGACGTAATCAAGCTGTGCTTTTTACTCGGGAATGAGAATAAACTTACTTACAAAATCCGTAGCGGCAATCAGGAAATTCTGGATGTTATTTGGTTTCCGTTCCTAAATAGTCATGCTGTAAACTAAAATAACGACCACACAAGGATTTAGTCATGAAAGGCACTTCAACCAAAACTCCCAACGTATTCTGGAATACCCCTGCGGAACAACAACTCAAGCAGTTGTCTACGACACTTCAAGGATTAAGCAACAAAGAAGCCAATCAGCGCATAAAACGTTATGGTGCAAACCGGCTGAACAACAAGAAGCAAACGGGGAACCTCCGACTGTTTTTTGCCCAGTTTAAAAGCTCCATTATCCTGATACTGCTTTTTGCCACGGGCTTGTCCTTTTATTTACATGACCGACTGGATGCAGCGATCATTTTAACGATTGTCCTGATCAGCGGCTTATTAGGATTCTGGCAGGAAAAAGGTGCAGCCAGCGCCATAGAAAAATTGCTTGCAATCGTGCAAATCAAGGTCAGCGTGCTTCGCGATGGCATTGCAACGGAAATTGTCGCCGAAAACCTGATTCCCGGCGATATTATATTACTCAAGGCCGGAGACGTTATTCCGGGGGATTGTTTGATCCTGGATTCCGACAACCTGTTTATTGATGAAGCCATACTGACTGGAGAGAGCTATCCGGTCGAAAAATTGCCCGGCGTGTTGCCGGCAGATACCGCATTAAGCCAGCGCACCAACGCCTTGTGGATGGGAACGCATGTGCAGAGCGGCGATGCGACAGCGCTGGTGGTTGCAACAGGACAAACAACTGAATTCGGAAAACTTTCCCTGCGCATTAAGTTAAAGGCTCCTGAAACCGAGTTTGAACGCGGCATCAGACGCTTTGGTTATCTGCTGATGGAAATCACGCTGATACTGGTTATTCTTATTTTTGCAGTGAATGTCTATCTTGAAAGACCAGTACTGGATTCGTTTTTGTTCGCGCTGGCGCTGGCCGTAGGCTTAACGCCGCAATTATTGCCCGCGATCATCAGCATCAACCTAGCTCACGGCGCCAAGCGCATGGCTGAGAAGAAAGTCATCGTCAAGCAGTTGGCTTCCATCGAAAACTTCGGCAGCATGAATGTATTGTGTTCGGATAAAACCGGCACCTTGACCGAAGGCACCGTACATCTGCACGATACGTTTGACCTGTCAGGCAACGCCAGCGAGAAAGTGGCATTGTATGCCTATCTTAATTCTATTTATGAAACCGGATTTAGCAATCCCATCGACGAAGCGATCCGGCAATATCGGCAGTTCGATGTAAACGACTGCGAAAAACTGGCGGAAATTCCATATGATTTTTACCGCAAACGCTTAAGCCTGTTAATTACAAAACAGGGCGAAAACATGTTGATCACCAAAGGTGCGCTGACCAATGTACTTGCCGCCTGTTCTGAAGCGGAAAATGCCGATGGCACACTGGTGCCGATAGCGTCGGCGAGCGAGCAAATCCAACAGCGTTACGAAGATTTCAGTCGCCAGGGATTTCGCACCCTGGGCCTTGCTTATAAGCCGATGGATGCTCAGACACGGATTGATAAGGCTGATGAAACTGGAATGCGCTTTTTAGGCTTTCTGTTATTTTTCGATCCGCCCAAGGCAGACTGTGCCGAAACGATCAATCAGTTGCGTGAACTGGGTGTGACGCTCAAAATTATTACCGGCGATAATCGCCTTGTAGCAGCCACCGTCAGTAAGCAACTGGGGCTTGCAGAACACGAAATCCTTACCGGCCCGGAAATTCAGAAAATGAGCGACCCGGCATTGATAAATAAAGTGGTAGATGTCGATTTATTCGCCGAAATCGAACCCAACCAGAAGGAACGCATTATCATTGCGCTGAAAAAAGCCGGTTTTGTGGTCGGCTATATGGGTGATGGCATTAATGATGTATCGGCACTGCATGCCGCCGATGTCGGCATCTCTGTCGAAAGCGCTGCCGACATCGCCAAAGAAACCGCCGAAATTGTGCTGTTGGAAAAAGATCTGGCCGTACTGGTGCAGGGTGTCCGTGAAGGACGCATCACATTCGCCAACACGCTGAAATACGTGTTCATGGCAACCAGCTCCAACTTCGGCAACATGTTCAGTATGGCGGGCGCATCCTTATTCCTGCCCTTTCTGCCGTTATTGCCCAAGCAAATCCTGTTAACCAACCTGCTGACTGATTTCCCGGAAATGACCATCGCCTCGGACAATGTCGACACGGAAATGGTTTCACAACCGCGGCGTTGGGATATAAAGTTCATCCGCAAATTCATGATTACCTTTGGCTTCGTCAGTTCCCTGTTCGATTTTATGACTTTCGGCCTGCTTTTGCTGCTGGATGTCTCTGTAGAACAATTTCGCACTGCCTGGTTTCTGGAATCTGTAGTTTCAGCCGCACTGATTGTCTTTGTGGTGCGCAGCAGCAAATCAT
>JAQTLI010000059.1 GCA_028714995.1 Methylobacter sp.
AAGATGCGGAAACCTGCGCGCTGTGAAGCCTCATCTTCAGACAGGCCTTTGCCTATCCATTCGCCCAGCTCGGCAAGATAGTGCTTTCGCACAAAGTTCTGCGTCGGTGGTTCGTCCAGCGCAATGACCGCATTGACCGCGTCATCTATCAAATCGATCAACTGCGGAAAAGCGTCGCGGAAAAAACCGCTGATGCGTGTAGTGACATCGATTCGAGGCCGTTTTAATTCGTCCAGTGGAATGACTTCAACGCGGGTCAAGCGGCGGTTTTCGGCTTGCCATACTGGACGCACGCCGAGCAGCGCTAAAATCTGCGCCACGTCATCGCCGTGGGTGCGCATCGCGCTGGTGCCCCAGATACTGATGGCCACGCTCTCGGGATAATCACCGGTTTCGCGGACATAGCGCGATAGCACTTCATGCGCAAGTTGCTGGCCGACGCGCCAAGCGGATTGGGAGGGCACGCTGCGCGGATCGACCGAGTAAAAATTGCGTCCGGTCGGCAGGATGCTGGCCATGCCGCGTGTCGGCGAGCCGCTGGGGCCTGCCGGTACGTAGCCGCCGGACAGGCCGCGCAGCAGGTTATCGATCTCGTCGGTGGCTCGGGCAAGATTGGGCGCCAATTCATGGCAGGCAAAGTTCAGTACGTGTTTTATTGCGCTGCAATCGGCAGTGCTATTGCCAAATGTTTTGCTGATGACTGTGTCTATGGCTGATTCGGCGTAAGCGTGTGCCTGGAGTTCAGTGAACAACTGTTTGCATAGTACTTCGATAGTTTCCAACACGTCTGCATGGGTAGGCAAAGACCGTCCAGCCAGTTTTTCAAGCTCAACATTTGCTTGTTCCAATCGACGGCCTTGGTGCTCCAGTAGCGAGGCCATGCTCAGGCCGAATAACCGTGCAATTTCAATCGGAAGTCCGGAGATGTCCTGGTTAGGTAAGCGGGTCAGTGAGACCAGCATGTCTCTCAGTTGTTCGTTTTCGGGAGCTTGTCCGAGGATGTGTAAACCGTCGCGGATTTGCGCCGCGCCCAGTTCGCAAAGATAGCCGTCCAGATCCTCGATCAAATGCGCGACATCGGCTCCGGCCATTTTGGTCAACAATTCGGGTAGTCCATCTTCGTGATGATCATCATGGTTGTGGTGATGTCCGTGATGGTCTTCGTCGTGGTGATGTTCATGATGGTGTTCGTCATGATCATGATGATGGTCGTGACCGCGATGCTCATGTTCGTGGTGATCGTGGTCATGATGGGCATGGTGCTCATCGTTATGATGATGTCCATGATGGTCGTCATCGTGATCATGGTCATGATGCAACAACCGGGCTTGCAAGTCGGCATCCAGATTAGTTTCTTTGACCAAGTCCCATATTTGCTGCTGCAACAATGGCAGTTTGGCCGGATCAAGCACTTCCACCTGATAATATTCATCGACCAGCTGAGTCAACTGGGCCAACGCGCCGTAAGTGTCGGCAGTGGTCATCGGCGGAGTCAGGTGATCGACAACGACGGCATGGGCGCGGCGCTTGGCCTGCGCGCCTTCGCCGGGATCGTTGATGATGAACGGGTAAAACAACGGCATATCGGCCAGCAATGCATCGGGGAAACAGTTTTCCGATAAGCCCACGCCTTTGCCCGGCAGCCATTCGAGTGTGCCGTGCTTGCCGACATGCACGATGGCATCGGCTTTCCATTCGTCGCGCAACCAGCGATACAGCGCATAATAATGGTGTGTGGGCGGCAAGTCGGGCTGATGGTATATCGCGTCGGGATCCATGCCGTAACCGCGCGGTGGCTGCAATGCGACGAAGCTGTTGCCAAGCTCTATGCCTGCCAATGCGAGATGGCCATCATGGAGATACGCCTCGCCCGGCGCAGCTCCCCATTGCGCGGTCATTTTGTTCTGCATCTCAACCGGCAGGTCGTCAAACCACGCTTGATATTGCGCTTCCGATACCCGGCCAACAGCATGGGCCAGCTGTTCGCTGGTCAGATAAGTATTGTCATAAGCACAGCGGTCAATTAATTCGTGGATCAGCGCCGTGCCGCCTTCCAGCAGATTACCGATGTTATAACCGACGGCTTGCATGGCTTTCAGTATCCGCATCAACGACGCCGGTGCATCCAGGCCGACCGCGTTGCCGATTTGCGAAGCCTTGCTGTTGGAGTTGGTGAACACGAAGGCGATGCGCTTGTCGGCATTGTCCAGGCGTTTAAGTCGCACAAAGCGCGAGGCGATTTGGGCGATGCGTACGACGCGATCCTGCACAGGTTCGTATTCGACCAGTTCATCCGACAGGCCGGAGGCTTTCGCCTTGAACGACAGCGGCACGGTGATGATGCGCCCGTCAAATTCCGGCAGTACCACGTTCATCGCCGCATCCAGAGGATTGAGGCCGCGCGCCGATTGCTCCCACTGATGTTGCGTCATGCCGCTGGTAATGGCTTGCAGCATGGGTACATTGAGCTGCTCCAGCACAGATACCGACCAGCCTGCGGGTGTGGCTCCGCCAGGGGTAATTTCACCCATCGCAAATGCGGTGGTGTTGATCAGCACATCGATATGTGTGCCTTGTTCTCCACTGAAATAGCGCAGCGCTGTCGGTAAAGCGTCATCGTTGTGGCCGACTGCCAGGGATGGCGGCCGAGATTGCTCCCGGCAATCTTCGGCATTTCCTCCATCCATGGAGGTCAGAAGTGTCGCAATCGGTAGGGAACCGATGCGACCTGCGCGTAATGACGAGGTGAACACGGGCAACACGTTCAGACTGCGTTTTTCCAGCTCATTAACCAGTGCATCGATAAAACGCGTGTTGCCGCTTATCCAGTGGGCGCGATAAAACACGATGCCCACGCTGCCTCGCTCCGGCGCTCGCAGCGCAAGCCAGTCGTCTATGTCGGCATCTTGGGATAAATCGGGATGATAAATGCCGTGTTCCGGCAAATCGACTGCCGGTTCGAAACCGAAACCGGTCAGCAAAAAATGATCGGAAAGATAGCGCAGCAGTTGCGCCATATTGACGCTGCCGCCTGCCTGAAAAAAGGCCTGTACCTGATGCAGTACGTCGGATGATACAGTGGAAGCGGCCGCCAACTCAGGGTCAGGCTCGCCGGTACCGCTGATTGCGATCAGGTGTCGTCCTTGGTTTTTGGCGTGGCGCACCAGATCGGTAAAGCCGGGCACGCTGCCGAGACGACCCAGCACGCGCAGCACGATGATACGCGCCGAAGCAAGCTGATGTTCCAACAGCTCGGCCATTTGCGCATCGCTTTCCAATGCCTGCAAGTTAATGCCGGTTACCTCAGGGAAACCCTCCGGCATTTGCGCCAGTGAGCTTTGCAGCACCATCAGGTCGTTGGGCGCATGGGTCAGCAGGGCAATATCAGACATCGCCGGTACCCAAGCGGTGGAAAACGTGTTCGCTGACTTCGATGTCATTTTCGAGATGTTCGCTAACGATGCGCTCCAGCACTGTCTCATCGGTACAGGAATACCAGATGCCTTCAGGATAAACGACCAGAATCGGGCCGTTTTTGCAGAAGGCAAAACAGTTTGAGCGGGTACGTTTTACTTTAAGCTGAGGTCGGGCATCGATTTTTGATCCTAGCTGTTGAAAGACTTGTTCGTTGTTTCCAGAGCAGCGCGGGCCTGTACACATCAATACGTGTTTGTTGTGGGTTCTCATGACTCTTTTTTGTAAAACTGCCCCATCAAACCGCCAATAGCCAGCCAAAAAACGGCGTTGGCAAAAACGGTGGCAATTATAAAAGACTGCGCCAATTCGGCAGGTGCGGCGCTACTGTGAAATTCCGGTTGTGGAGCGTCAATTAAGTGAGGCGCTATCAGTAACACGGCACCATAAAATTTGTTGATCCTGGTTTTGGCAAAAGCCAGCAGCGCTAGTCCGAAAGCGGTATCAAGCACCGTCATCAGCCACCACACTTGTCGATCCTCCAGTTTGGCCGCTTCAGTGCCGGGAACTTCCGGCGGCAGTCCCAAGGAAGGCGCAACGAAAAAGACTGCATAGCCAGCCAGTCCCCATATCAGCCCCTTACGCCAGTTGCCGGCACCGCCACGTAAACACATGCCAGCGCCAATTAGCAGGGCAAAACCAACAGCCAGACTGATATTGGCCACCGCAGTAAAAAATGTCCGCTCCCAGCCGTTTTCAGGCTGCCATTCATGGTGTTCGTGGCTGTTTTCCGCACTGGCAACGACCGCTGCTGCGGCGTTTTCCTCGTACACTTCTGCCTGGAGCAAGGTCGGGATGACTTGAATTTGTTGAGCAGCGGTTAACAACAACCCTGCCAGCAAGCCCGCCCAGAGAGCCGCAACAACAAGCTCTCTGAAGGTGGTCAGATTAAACATTAATGGCACGGAAAGCTGGCGGAATGTCGTCCATCATGAGCAGCGTTATGTAATTGTGCAGTTTCAGCGAAACCGGCGGCATACAACAGCCCCAAACCAAGCATACCCGCAAGTATAGCGGGAAGTATTTTGTCTTTTAAGACTTCAGAACGGGCTTGTGTTTGAGCGTTATCGAGCAAAACAGGTGTTGATGACATGTGTTTTCTCCTGGGTAAAGAGATAGCAATAAGCAGGCAACGTATGAATCAATAAAACATAGCGTTACACGCATAAATAATCTGTACGGGGAGAAAGGGTAAGACGGACGCGAAGGAGAGCATTCCATCTGAGCGCCCTCCGCGCACAAATTTGATTATCACTTCAGGCCGGTCTCCGGGCTCACGAGTTGGAAGTCAATGATTGAGCTTCCAAGGTTTGCGCCTTCCCATGCATTACACAGTGGCGTTTGCAAACCTTTTACTTGTTTACCGTTGCGGGGGCAGCGTGGGCTTTGTTTGCATGTTAAGCAAACTCACCAACTTCCCGTTTCAATTCTGTGGACGATAGTCCATGAATACCTTAAGCAAGTTATACGGGGCTAGTATATTCACTCGATAAAAAACTAGCAAGCATGAGTCATTACTAATGAAGGCTTAATTCCATAATAATTGGCTTTAGCTGCTGAATGGTTAGGATTAAGTTACTATCTGCAGCTATTGTGCTTTAACCGTATAGTTTCAGACTCTTGCTGACAATATCTGAAACTATAATTTTCCGTTTTAGATCAAACTCGGTCATTCACGAATGACGCAGTTCGAGCAAGAGCGGATGGTCAGCTTAGTTTGGCCAAACCAAAAACGGTTTTTGACTGATTAATCGTATACATTTTTGGAATATATCCCTAAAAATACCATAGAATGATCAATCTGCCCCGCTATATGTTTAAGGTGGTAGAGGTATTAGCGTAACGAATTTCGCCGCATGATGATCCCTTAACAAAATGTACGTGAATTCAGAGCAAGATCAAGACCGTATTAAAAAGTGTAAATCAGACGCTGGTAGAAAACTTCGCAAACTATATTTTAAATGATTTGGGTTAGGCTATTGGAAATACAAGAAAAGTCTTGTTTAAAGATAAATATGGTCGAAAAACAAAAAAAGTTTAAAATGCGTTGCTCTTTTGAAGAGCAGGGATGATTAAATGCAGAAGGACGGCATTTGATTTTTAATGATCTGTATTGTTGAGAATGTCTTAGATGAAGCAAAAAATAAGAAAAGCAGTATTTCCGGTTGCGGGTCTCGGAACCCGCTTTTTGCCGGCTACTAAAGCCAGTCCAAAGGAAATGTTACCTGTTGTGGATAAGCCTTTGATCCAGTATGGCGTTGAAGAGGCTGTAGAAGCCGGGATTGATACGATTATATTTGTGACGGGAAGAAGCAAAAACGCCATCATGGATCATTTCGACAAAGCCTATGAATTGGAAAATGAATTGGTTCTTCGTGGCAAGACCGAAACATTGAAAATGATTCGGGAGATGATGCCCCCTCACGTGTCATTTGTTTTTATTCGCCAGCCTGAAGCATTGGGATTGGGTCATGCTGTCCTTTGTGCCAAGCATGTTGTCGGCGACGAACCGTTTGCCGTTATTTTGGCCGATGACTTGATAGGGAATGGCGATAACGGTTGCATGCTTCAGATGGTTTCTCAATACGATAAAAATCAGTGCAGCATATTAGGCGTGGAAAGGGTGAATCCTTCGGAAACGGATAAATATGGCATAGTAAAAACAAAAGAAATATCTCCATCCATAGGACAGGTTGAACTGATAGTTGAAAAACCGGTTCCTGAACGAGCCCCTTCAAATCTTGGGGTGGTTGGTCGCTATATTCTAACACCAGCTATCTTTGACAAGATTGAGCAAACTGAGAGGGGTGCTGGTGGTGAAATTCAGTTGACTGATGCCATTGCCGCACTGATGACTGATGAACAGGTCTTGGCCTATGAGTTTGAAGGTAAACGTTATGATTGCGGATCAAAACTCGGCTATTTGCAGGCAACTGTTGAACACGGCTTGATGCACGATGAACTGAAGGATGATTTTTTGAGTTATCTAAAGACTCTGGTTCTCACTTAATTCCTAGACAAGGGCGGCCGCCGGGCCTCCCTTTTAACCAGTTTTACGGAACTGCGATAACCTGGGCGAAACCTCCACCGGGAGTGCGAAAATTGGTGGTTTGTCCCTGATACAAGCGGGCGCCTATTAATTGTGTCTGTCCTCTGTAAACATACAGACGCAGATCAAGTTTGAGATTGACAATTTCGTTTTCCACTTTCAATTGTTTTTCGGTAGGTTGCACCAGCGTTTGTGCCACATAATTCCCCTTTAGAATTTAACCGAACACTCGTTTGGTTACACTGCTGCCCCGATATGCGCCTTTACTACCGTAGCCTTTGGCTGGTTTAAAGAACAGATGTTTGCGGGCGGCCCACAGTGATTCAGCATCTTCAGGATGCACGCAAACTGTGTGGGCGATGCCTTCGAGGAGCAGGGTTCTGATCTCACCGTCAACACCCATATCCCTCAGCACGGTTTCGTCAGTCAATATAGTCAGGTTTCTTTTGTCTGCGTAAAGTGCATGTGCTCTGGGATGTGGTGTGACGACCACCGCTTCATCCAGATAGGCTTCGCGCAATGGCTTCAGCGTTTGCGCTTCCAGTCCGAAATCGGTTAGCCGGTTGTAAACGAGATCGATAGATAGATTGCCGTGCCAAAGCTTTTCATCCTTATAAACCAGCTCGGAAGGATCGCAAATAACGGTATTGATACCATGTTGCTCAAACAGTTTTTTGAATAAAAGAAACTCCGGCAGCATGTGTTGGGTTGGCGGGTCTTCATCAACGATGGCAATTGAGTGTAAAGGCAATTGACCTCGTTCAGCTTGCCATTCTTCAAGAAACATGGCCATAAATGCCTGTTCTGGATCCAGGGTAGTGGTTGCATTTTCGCTGGTCAGATCACAGCAGGCTTTTTGCGCACGAGCTAGGATAGCATTAAGCAATGCGCCGCCGGCATTGCTGTTAATCTCAATCAATTGCGGTCCTTTGGGGCTTAGATGAAAATCGTAGCCGAAAAAAACGCCGTGCGCCTTGGGAATGAATTGCGCTGTGTTGGGCGCATAGGCCAACACGCGTTGCTGATAAGCAGGCATGGCAATAATACTTTCTATGGCCGCAACGATTTCACGCTGCCTGCGTAGGCATGTTTCGGAAACAAAGACTGTGGAGTCGGCGAAAAGGTGAGGGTTTTCTTCAGTAAGCATCCGGTACAACAGACCATCATCTAGTTGTCGCCATAATGCTTTGTGCATCGCTTCTCGATTTAATGAAACACAACGGCATTCACTGTTAAGTTGATCGGCGGCTGTCTGAGATGTGCTTTGCATGATGGTTAGGGGCAATTAAAGTTCTGTTGTTACTGGCGAGATGAGTTCAATGCATGATTAAGCCATCAGGTTATTACAGAAACACCCAATTTTATAGCAGGATTTTAACCGCACATATGCAAGACGGGCGAACCAGACTCATTTGATCGGCTGATTTATGTTTGTTATCGAGAGTATATGTAGAGGCGACCCCCATCGGCGCAGGATAATCTACGTTTGCAAAACACGCTTCCTGTGTCACAATAAATTTTGAATGTTTGATCAAGAATGATCCGTCCTGTAAATCGCAAAAAAGGTAAATCTATGTTGTTGGGGAAAAAGGCTAGGAATGCTTGTCGCTGGACTTTGATAGATGTCTGTTGGTTTCAAAATGGGTGTGCCCAGATAAAAGGTGGGACTAAGGCAGGGGAAGGCAGATTTTTTCAGCATACTAGCGGACGTTTGATTCGACAAGCCTGGCAATTAACCAATAAGGTTAATCAATCTTGTTATTTTCCAGTAGCATCTTGTTTTATAGCGTTGGGCGCAGGAACATGAGTTTTTTACTCCGGCTGACTGAAGGAAACATAAAAAAGCTTGGTTTTGCTGCAGCATTTATTGCTGTAATAGCAGCCGGTGGATGGGTGATTCACAGGTATGGCAATCAAGCTACGCCATTAATCGATGACATTGCATCAAAGCAATTAATTGTTCAGGGTGAAAATGCTTTAAATATCGGTCACTACGACGACGCTATACGGATTTTTGAGGAGGAGCTCAAAATTAATCCGCAAAATCAGCAAGCCGCATGGGATCTGAAAAAAGCGCAGGCTCGGGAGACATCACCCTATCCTGCATTTAAACAGACCCTCGACAGTCTTTATCAGCAAAATCCAAACGATGCCCATGTTAATTTATTTTTAGGTGAGTTTTATGCAGCTAATCATGAATGGGATTTGGCAATAGCCCATTACGAACATGCCATTAAACTGAACCCGAGATTGGCGGAAGCGTATTTTGATTTGTCTGTGCTTTATGATCAACAAGGCTATCTGAATGATGCCAAGGTCGAGATATTGAAGGCTATAGCCATATCGTCAACACCTAAATATCGAAACAGCCTTGCAACTATCTACTTTAAACAAAAACGTTATGAAGAAGCCATTAGAGAATATGGAAAAAATTTAGACTATCCGCTTTCAGCGCTTCAGAGTGCAAAGATTTACTTGCATCTGGATTTTTTAAGTCAGGCACTCAGTCATCAAAGACAGGCAATTCTTTGGCTAGAGAATGAAACGGTTATGAACAGGTCAGAGAATCAAGAGCCCTGGTATTTTGACATCACCCCGGAAAAAAGAACTGAGCTAGTTAAGTTAGACGAGAAAAAAGGCTACGCATACTTTTGCTTGTCTGTAAGTATGTATTTGCAAGGAAATACGGAGGGGGCTGAAAATGAAGTGAAAAAAATGCGTGATTTAAATGTTGCCAATCAAACTGATATTAACAATATTTTAAAGGCTGATCTGGACGCATTAATGCAAGCAAATAATAATATTTCAGAACAGGTTGAGGCGTATAAAAAACTCTATCTATAAGGTCTGTAAATGTTGTTCACTTAGCCCTGACACAAGTCCATTTTGTGTGTCTGTAAGCCGTCTTAACATTGAATAAGTCATTTAAATGAAACCAATATTTTACCGTCCGGCTCAATTGCGAGGTTTGGCTTTTCTGGGGCTGCTGTTGCTGGCTCTTGCCATTCTCGGCGGCATGATTTGGCGAAATATCCATCACTTTGAAACCGTTTTTTCCTACGTCAATTATTCTCACCGCATTCAAAATGTATCGGTGGGTTTGCAACAATCGTTGATTGAATACTTGACCGAAGTGGTTCCGGATCCCCATCCTGAAGTGTTAACTAAAACCCTCGATGAAATGGATGCCTTAATGGCCGACAATCGTTACCTGTCAGCGGAAACGAGGACAAGTCTTGAAACTGTCAGAACAATGCTGGCTGATTTGGCTGAGTTAAAAAGAGAGGAAAAACATACCCGCCTGTTAACGGCTCTTAAAGTGATGAGTGAAACGCTGGATAATGAGGCGTTGCAGCGAGAACAATTGTTGGAGGGCATTAGTTTAGATACTCAAACTGAACTGTATATGGCATTGGCCATATTCGCAGCGATATTGTTAGTGGCGATTATGTTTTTACAGCTTAGAATTCTTCATCCCCTTAATGATCTGAAGGAACTATTGCAACGCTTGACGGAAGAGAATTACACGCCGATCACTACGGATCATCTTGATCCTCTGTTATTGCCGGTTTTTAATAGCTACAACGAAATGGTTAAACACCTCGCGGAACTGGAAGAAGCCAATCGATTACATGCGCAATCACTGCAACATGAAGTCAGATTAGCCACGCAAGCCTTGCTGGAACAGCAATATAGCCTGGCGAGAGCCGACCGGTTAGCGGCAATAGGTGAAGTTGCCGCAGAACTGGCACATGAAATACGTAATCCTCTGGCAGGCATTCAAATTGCGTTCAGCAATTTTCGCCGTGAAACTGATGACATTGACCAGCTCGAAAGACTGGACCTGATCGATTCAGAGCTAAAGCGGATGGCGCGATTACTCAACGACATGCTCTCTCAAAGCCGTCATTCGCCTGAGCTGCCTACAGCATTTGATGTGGCGACGCTGATTCGGGACTTGGTTGCATTGACCCGTTACCAGATTGCCGAATCCATTCATCTGGAAATAGATGCCCCCTATTCATTGCCGGTGAATTTGCCTGAGAGCGGTTTGCGTCAGGCTTTATTGAATTTAATTTTGAATGCAGCCGATGCACTCGAAGAAAACTCAGGGTTGATAAGTATCAAGGCCCACAAAGATAGCCTGGGATTACATATTGACGTGCTGGATAATGGCTCCGGTTTTTCTCAGGATATGCTGGAGCACGGCATTCGTCCATTTCGTACCAGTCGCCAACGCGG
>JAQTLI010000060.1 GCA_028714995.1 Methylobacter sp.
ATGTCAAAGTCAAAGATACCTCCTAAGGGCATCGCCACGGCTTTTCAGGTCGGCTATTTTATTTTTAATCGGATTTATTTCTTGCATGGGGTGTATTTAACCAATGACAGTCGAGACCAAACGCGCGCGTGAACGCTGGATGATGAAAACACTAAATAGAGTTCAATTATAAACCATAAGCCGGACTCGTTCATACCAAGTTACAGATTTGACCCGCTAACAGCTAGATGAAAAAGTAATAGGCGCTCCCAGCTTGAGATCCAGCTGCTTTTCTGCACAACCCTTATTGACCGCAATTTCTACCAGACCGCTGGAATTTTTATACCAGAAAGCCTGTTGCTCTATAACTGCACTGAAGGTATCGGCCTGTTTGATCGCAACACCATTAATATTTAGAATCTTGCCAGCTAACTGTTCGTGATAGCGCAATCCGGTCATCGCATTGCCGTAATAATCGAAATAAATCACTGTCGCCAAGTCGTGAGGCCAATCGCCTAAATCATCCCTTTTGAACGGCATCAATAAATCCTCTGCCGAATCCATAGCCAGTTTTGCGGCAATGGGGGCGAATAGATCGCGACCATGAAAACTCATCGAGCAATGTTCCGGTCTCCAGGTAATTTCCGACCATTGCGCATTTTTAGCCTGAACGGCAACGGTATTCAACAAGCCGTTATCCGGTCCGACAAACGTTTGTCCGTCGGCATGCAACACAACGGCTCGGCGTTCGCCGCCGACAGCCGGATCGACCACGGCCAGGAAAATGTTGTTTACAGGAAAACTGTACCGCAATGCGGCCAATAGATAGGAACTTAAACGGGGGTCTGACGTTGGGGCATTACTCAGCAGATTAATAATAGGTACATTGGGCGCTGCCTGCTGTAACACCGATTCCATTTGCCCAATATAAGGACCAGACGGCCCAAAATCGGTAAAAAGGACAATGTAGGTCATCGTCTGTTATTGAGCCAATACGTCCAGACCCGCATTAAATGTCATAGCCTGCTCTTCGACTTGCTGGCTACGCATTAAACCGGCAAAGTCGAATAACTTCGTATCGGCTAACTGTGACGGCGCGACATTTTGCAGGCTGGTGAAAATGGTTTCCAGGCGCCCCGGAAACTGTTTATCCCAAGTTTTTAACATGACTTTCATGGCTTGTCGTTGTAAGTTTTCCTGGGAGCCGCACAAGTTGCAGGGAATAATCGGGTAGCTTTTAAATGCGGCCAGGCGTTCAATGTCTTTTTCACGGGTATACGCCAAAGGCCGGATGATAATATTTTTCTTATCATCGCTTAACAACTTGGGCGGCATCGCTTTTAATTTTCCGCCATAGAAAATATTCAGGAAAAAGGTTTCAAGGATGTCGTCGCGATGATGGCCCAAGGCAATTTTGGTGACATTATTGGCTTCGGCATAACCGTATAAGGTTCCGCGCCGCAAGCGTGAACACAGTCCGCAGGTAGTGTTACCCTCGGGGATGACTCGTTTTACCACGCTGTAGGTGTCTTTTTCGATAATATGATACGGCACACCCAGCGATTCGAGATATTCCGGCAATACATGCTCGGGAAAACCGGGCTGCTTCTGGTCCAGATTGACCGCAATCAGTTCAAATTCCACCGGCGCCGTTGTTTGCAAGTGCATCAGGATGTCCAGCAGAGTGAATGAATCCTTACCTCCGGATAGGCACACCATGACCTTGTCGCCATTTTCGATCATGTTGTAGTCGGCAATCGCATCGCCAACCGAGTGCCGCAATTTCTTTTGCAGCTTGTTAAACTGGGTTCTGGATTTTTGGTTTGGATCTGACATGGTCAGAGATATGAAATATTTGAAGGAAAAGAATGCGGGGTTCGTGTAAGCGAACCCCGATAAGCAAAAACGTTAGCCGTTGTAACGCTGAAAGATCAGTGTAGCGTTGGTGCCGCCAAATCCGAAGCTATTCGACATAATGGTATTTAACGTGACGTTATCTTTACGTTCACGCACTATTGGAATGCCTTCTGCGCCCGGATCAAGCTGAGTAATGTTGGCCGACGCGCTGAGGAAGTTTTCTTCCATCATCAACAAGGAATAAATCGCCTCATTAACACCCGCCGCGCCTAATGCGTGACCGGTCAGTGATTTTGTGGAACTGACTAAAGGTACGTTGTTCTGTCCGAACACGGTACGCAAGGCTTCAAGCTCCTTGGTATCGCCGACCGGCGTACTGGTACCGTGGGCATTGATATAATCAATCTTGTCGTTTACTGTCGCCATCGCCTGCTGCATACAGCGGACAGCGCCTTCACCGGATGGCTGCACCATGTCGTAACCATCTGAAGTTGCACCATAACCGGTCAATTCAGCATAAATTTTAGCGCCACGGGCTTTGGCATGTTCCAGTTCTTCAATCACTAAAACACCGCCGCCACCGGAGATCACAAAACCGTCACGGGTTTCATCATAAGGCCTTGAAGCCGTTGCCGGCGTGTCATTATATTTGGACGACAACGCGCCCATCGCATCAAATAGGACCGACAACGTCCAGTGGACTTCCTCGCCTCCACCGGCAAACACGACATCCTGCTTGCCCATCTGGATCAATTCCATGGCATGTCCGATACAATGCGCACTGGTTGAGCAGGCAGAGGTAATCGAGTAATTAACGCCTTTAATTTTAAATGGTGTAGCCAGACAAGCGGTGTTGGTGCTGCACATACTTCTAGGCACCATATAGGGACCCACTTTTTTGATGCCTTTTTCGCGCAGAATATCAGCCGCTTCAACGATGTTTGAAGTTGAAGGTCCGCCTGAGCCCATCACCAAGCCGGTTCTGAAATTTGATACCTCTGATTCACCCAAACCGGAATCATCAATTGCCTGTTGCATGGCAATATAGTTAAACGCAGCGCCATCACCCATAAAGCGTTTTATTTTACGGTCGATGAATTCGTCTAAATCTATATTAATAGGACCGTGGACATGGCTACGGAAACCCATTTCCTGATAAACATCGGCAAAAACGATCCCTGAACGGCCCTCTTTTAGGGAATCGACAACCTCTTTTCGGTTATTTCCTATGCTGGAAACAATGCCTAATCCGGTTACTACAACTCTTTTCATAGATAATGCCTCCTAGAAATCTTCTGTGGAAGTAAACAAACCAACCCGCAAATCGTTTGCCTCATAGATCACTTTACCATCAACTTCCATAGTGGCATCAGCGATGCCCATAACCAATTTGCGCATAATCACTCTTTTTAAATTGACTCTATAAGTCACTTTTTTAGCAGTTGGCAGCACTTGCCCGGTAAATTTAACTTCACCGACACCCAGAGCGCGCCCTTTACCTGGACCACCCATCCAACACAAATAGAAACCAACCAGTTGCCACATGGCATCCAAACCTAAGCAACCCGGCATTACAGGATCGCCCTGAAAGTGGCACGCAAAAAACCATAAATCAGGATTTATATCCAGTTCAGCAATGATTTCACCCTTTCCGTAGGTACCACCTTCATCTGAGATATGGGTAATACGATCCATCATTAACATGTTTGGTAGGGGCAATTGCGCATTTTTTGGTCCGTATAACTCCCCCCTGCCGGACTTCAACAATTCTTCGCGCGTAAAACTATGCTGTTTCCCCATACTCTTTATATGTACCTTAACTTAATTATTATTATTCTAAACTGCATATTATCTAACAGACATCAAAAAAAATCAGCTCAATTTTTAGCCAGGCAGCACATCCAGCATCAATTCTTTCATTTGCAGCCCCTTTCTTTGTATGAGTTGCTGATAAATAATGGCGTAAGATAGGACTGCTGTGACATATTTCCTGGTTTCCCTATAAGGAATGGTTTCCACCCAGATATCCGCTGGCACAGCCTCTACACTCGGCAACCATTTTGCTACTCGAGCCGGTCCTGCATTATACGCGGCCGTTGCCAGTGCAAAATGACCATGAAACCGTTTTAGTAGTTGCTTATAGTAAAATGCGCCGTATTTAACATTAATATCAGGGTTGAACAGGCTCTCATCTGATTGCCATTTTTCCTTTAATTCTCTGGCTATTTGCATACCTGTTTTAGGCATGATTTGCATTAAACCCCGAGCACCAACAGACGATTCGGCATCTTTATCAAACAAGCTTTCCTGACGAATCAAACCAAAAATGATGGCCGGATCAAGATTCTGTTGATAGGCATTATTATGTATCTGATCCGAATAATGAACAGGAAAGCGTAGCGTCAGATCATCCCAGTAATCGGCTTTAATCAAGGTGTTAATCGCAATCTGATCCCACTGCCATTGCTGGGCTAATTTGGCTGCAACCATGCGCCGCTCTTTGCTCAGTTTTTTTACTGCGTACCACCACTGCCGTTGAGCTTCCATGTCCCGATTATGAAATCTAAGCTCACGAACAACTTTGAAATCATCTTCATTGGCCAGTTTTTCAAGTTTATTTCCAGCCAGAGAAACAGGCTTATTGGACAAAGAATAGGATTTTCTCGCGCTATCAGCTGCCAGAAATCCATAAAAGCTTCGGTCTTCAGCAACCTTATTGTAGACATTCTGGGCTTGCAGCGTATCCCCCATCTTATCAAGCACCCGCGCTTGCCAATACTGCCATCTCGGCTCCTGCCGTTCATCGGCTGTCAAACCAGCCAGAGCTTCGGCGACATACTGCCAATTTTGCTCGTACAAAGCCGCTCTGACTCTCCACTCCCTTACTTCTGAATCAAACACAACCAATTGACTAAGACGCTGATATGCACCTTCATGTCTTTTGCGAGCCAGACTGAATGCAAGGTCGCGTTCCATTTGCTGGATGGTTTGGTTATCTATCTGAAAATACTGTTTTCTATCATCCCAAATTTCAACCGCCAAGTCCAAATCGGATTCTGCCAGCCGATCTACGCCATGAGCGAAGATACTTCCCGATTGCTTATGATTTCTGTTCAGAAAATCGCTATCTTCGATTAAAGAAGGTTTGTTATGAACCTGCAACCAAATGTCGGCAACGTACTGATCTTCTTTATCCAGCAAACGCAGCACATACTCGGCCAACTGGACATTATCTTTCTTTAAAGCCGCCTCAAATCGCTGCCAAACCAGGTCAGTTGTAAAAAAAGGAGACATCCTCAATATTGAAAGCAGAGGATCACATTCTTTAATTAGTGAGTCTCCTCTCGCCCACAAACGTTTTGCTGCATCCAAGGCCTTATGTTTATTACCCGTGTTATAGAGTGCCAGATTGTACTGGCATTCAAGTTCGCTATTTTCGGTCGGTATATAATGCTGCAAAAATTCATGCCAGCGCTCATTACTGGCAAGCTGACCCAGCCATCTAACCTTTAACGATTCCGCGTAACGCGTTTCTTTATAGGTCGATAAAAAAGCATGAACCTTATCCTCATATTGCAAATTATCTTTTAACCACTGGTATTGAAGATAAGGGTAAAGAGGGTAATCTCTCAAAGAAGCGCTTGACTCTAAAAATGCGCTGGTTTTTCCCTGAGCAATCAGTTTTTCTGCCTGCAAAAAATCACTTCTTTGCATGTCCAGCTTATTACTCGAGGCTACGACTGGAAAAAAAACCAGGCAACACAACAACACAAGCCACGCCAAATCTTTCATATTCATATTTTCATCAAAACTTTAATTTATTCCTAAAGGTGTTTCAGACAGTTATAATTAAGCGCTTATAAAAATATTCCTACCTATTCCCGTGCAAGCAAAGCATCCCTCACAACAGGCCAAACAGCCTTACAGTTGGAATTATATATACCAAATTGCTTTAGAGCACAAAAAAGAACTGGTTATCTCCCACCTCATCGCTATTCTGGCGACGATTGCCAGCGTTCCAGTGCCTTTGCTCATGCCGTTGCTGGTCGATGAAGTCTTACTCAATAAACCCGGCGTTTTGATCCGCACCATCAATCTGGCGTTTCCTGCGGACTGGCGCATCCCGATTCTCTATATCAGCGTTATTTTGCTGGCAAGTTTACTGCTGCGCATTATTGCCATCATTTTTAACATCATTCAGGCCAGACAGTTTTCCTGTATTTCCAAAGACATCGTTTTTCGCATCCGCAAAAACCTGATCGGACATTTACAAACCATATCAATGTCCGAGTACGAAAGCCTGGGTACTGGTACCGTCGTGACCCATCTGGTAACTGACCTTGATACTATCGATAATTTTATCGGCAATACCGTCAGCAAACTGCTGGTAGCCAGCCTGACCATTATCGGTACCGCCGTTATCTTGCTATGGATGCACTGGCAATTAGGTTTATTTATCCTGTTATTAAACCCTGTAGTCATTTATTTTACTCGTACTATCGGGTCTCGCGTCAAAGACCTTAAATCCAGGGAAAATTCTGCTTACGAAGTTTTCCAGCAATCCTTAACCGAAACACTGGAAGCCATTCACCAAATACGCGCCAGCAACCGCGAGAAACACTATTGTCAGCAACTGATTGAGTCTGCCCGATCGGTTAAGGATTTCTCAGCCGCTTTTGCCTGGAAAAGTGATGCGGCAACACGCATCAGTTTTCTGGTGTTCCTGTTCGGTTTTGATATTTTCCGCGCCTGCGCCATGCTGATGGTGTTTTATTCTGATCTTAGTATTGGTCAAATGCTGGCGGTATTCGGTTATCTCTGGTTTATGATGGCTCCGGTGCAGGAAATATTAAACATCCAATACGCTTTTTATGCCGCCAAAGCCGCGTTGATACGCATCAACCGGCTCAATGCGCTGAAACAAGAACCCCACTACCCTCACCTTGAAAACCCGTTCCTGAATAAAAAAACCGTCTCCATCCGCGTAGACAACCTGCATTTTAGCTACGGCGATGAAAAAATACTCAACGGCATCCAGTTAAAGATTAAAGCCGGAGAGAAAGTTGCCCTGGTTGGCGCCAGCGGCGGCGGCAAGTCAACTTTGATACAGACCTTAATCGGCCTCTACCCATCAAGCGAAGGCCAAATTTACTTTGACGATGTCGCCATTGACCGCATCGGCCTGGAAGTCGTCAGAGAGAATGTCGTCACCGTGCTGCAACACCCCATTCTCTTTAATGATACGATTCGAGCCAACCTGACGCTGGGCAAAGCTGCGACAGATGAGGCATTATGGAATGCGCTGGAAATCGCGCAATTAAAAGACGCGGTAAAAGATCTGGAAAAAGGCCTGGACACCATCGTCGGACGTCAAGGCATGCGGCTTTCCGGCGGCCAACGACAGCGAATGGCGATTGCCAGAATGATAGTCGCTGACCCTAAAGTGGTGATACTGGACGAGGCCACCTCGGCGCTGGACAGCGAAACCGAGCACAAACTACATCTGGCGCTGGCGGATTTCTTAAAAGGCCGCACCACAATCATTATCGCCCATCGACTCAGTGCGGTTAAACAAGCCGATCATGTCTATGTCTTTGAAGGCGGGAAAATATGCGAACAGGGGCGGCATGAAACCTTGCTCAATCAAAAAGGCCTTTATGCAAAACTTTATGGTGAATACCAATAACCATGTCTGAAAACTACGACCTGCACTGCCACTCAACAGCCTCTGACGGCGCGTTATCGCCTACGGAATTAGTGCAGCGTGCCCATGAAAAAGGCGTTACCTCGCTGGCCTTAACCGACCACGACACCACAGCGGGACTGGCCGAAGCGCAAGTCGCGGCGACTGCGACAGGCATCAAGCTAATACGCGGCATTGAGCTCTCAACCAACTGGCAAAACAAATGTTTCCACATCGTGGGTCTGGGCATCAATCCTGATCATCCACAACTCGCTGAAGCCACTCACAACCTTCACCTCATGCGAATCGAACGCGCAGAAAAGATTGCCTATAAACTGGAGAAAAAACGCATCCCCGGCGCATTGGAGGCAGTCAGGAAAGCAGCTGGCGACGGCATGATCACCCGCACACATTTTGCCGATTTCCTACTATCACAAAACCATGTTTCCACCCAACAAGAAGCTTTTGACCGCTATCTGGGAGACGGCAAGTCTGCCTATGTTTCCACGTCCTGGACCGACATGAGCCAGGCCATAAACTGGATTACCGAATCCGGCGGCATTGCCGTATTGGCGCATCCTATGCGCTACAAACTGACCGCCAGCTGGATGAAACGCTTGCTCACAGCATTCAAGGAAGCCGGAGGCCAGGGAATAGAAGTCATAACCGGACGGATTAACGCCGATGAAATAAGATTGGTTTCCGATTATGCAACTCGTTTTGAACTGGCCGGCTCAGTCGGCTCCGATTTTCACAGCCCGGCCAACCAATGGGTAGAGCTAGGCAGACTTGCACCCTTACCCAAAGACATCAAACCGGTATGGGAACTGCTCAATTAATGGGAAAAGCCATATGAATTTTTGGGAAACCAAGAAACTATCCGAAATGACCACCGAAGAATGGGAGTCATTATGCGACAACTGCGGTAAATGCTGCCTGCATAAACTGGAAGATGAAGACACTGGCGATATCTACTTTACCAGCGTCGTCTGCAATCTCATCGACCTGGATACCTGCCGCTGCACCCGCTATGCCGAACGCACCCGCTTAGTCCCCGAATGTCTCGACTTAAAACAACACGACTTCGCCGAATACAACTGGCTGCCGGCAACCTGCGCCTACCGCTTATTGACCGATGGCGAACAACTTCCGTCCTGGCATCCCCTGCTGTCAGGAAGCCCCGACAGCGTTCAGGACACCGGCGTTGCAATCAGCAGTTACGCCATGAAAGAATCTGAAATTGATGACTTGGAAGACCACATTATTGAATGGCTGGAGTGATGTTTGGCCTAACTAACAGCCAAAAATCGTGGAGGGTTCGCATCGGCTACCATTTCCCCTGAATAATATTTGAGTTTACCAGCCAAGGCATCATGTCAGCTTTCGGCCTGACAGGCGTTCAAGAACTTGCAGTGGCGCTCTTGATGGCTCCTGCATAGAATTAACGGGCAGGTGAAACGTTTGCTCCAAGAGGTACTGCCCCGTCATGACTGCATGTGATACTTGATCGGTAAATGCGATCCATGTGCTGCCTGACGGGAACTCGTAATTAATTTGATCCACGCTCAACTGGTACTCCAGATCCGCTTTCATACGATCGTGTATTTGCAGCATAAAATGGTCATAGGCGCTACGTCGACTCTTGGTGATCCCGCACAATTGGAGCAGCCAGCCGCTCCCCCAAACAGGACTGGACATGGAAGGTAGGTAACGGCTAGCGACGTTTTCAAATGATTCGCCGAGCCTCCATGAGCGCCCCTGTCCATTGGGATTTACATTACTGAAGACACGCAGGATCCTCTTGTCCTGAACGGGCCTCGACGGAAAACTATCAACGTGCAATCGCGTATCGTCTTTTCGCCACGAAGTCGAACGGCCAGCAACCTCTACAGGCCGAAAACTGGTTTGCGACTGCACTAAGTCCGCTTTGTAGTACGGTAACAAATTGAACAGTAACTCATTGCTGTATATAGCGAAACGCTGCATCATGTTTTGTAGCATCGTTGTCTCCACTTCGCCAACTTCGCTTCCCCGAAGCTTTCCAGTGGAAACGTCAAAGCTGACATTCTTGCTCTTTCCTACGATGGTTAGAGACAGGAACTGACTCTCAACATCTGCCATCTTGAAACTGAGTTGCGGGAAGAACAAGACGTTTCCTTCTTCAAGTGCACTCAATGCTTGTTTCTGGATTACGGGCGAACACTCTTGGTTCCAGTCCGTGTTTTGAATATTGATTATTGTAGTCATAAGGTACCTTTCAAACTTAACGTTTAGTGCCGTAGGATGCGGTGAGTTCACGAACCGCATCAATCGCGTTACTCGCCAATCTAAACATTCGAAACATCAATATTTCCACCCCGATGCTTTGGGTAAATTCTACGTTCAAGATAACTACGGAAGCTGGATTGAGTCTAGTCTATGTCTTACTGAACCCAACCATGCATCACAGGGATTCCAATCTATGTAGTCGAAGTAACGCTGGAAAGCGAGTTCAACTCGAATCTTGTGGCCCCAAAAACAACGCTCGTAATCTTCATTCCCCCTCATTTTTGCCTGCTCGCTGAAATTCGTTCATCTTTCCCAATACTACAAGAGAAGGTTGTTTTAATTAAGCCCCATCGTTTAGAGAAGTCGTTATCATTTGATGGCAAAGCTCAATACGCTGCAAATGATCTGGCAAAATCACCACAGCGTCAATTCTAAACGGGGGGCGATTTCGGACAATATCAAAAGCATTTCGCAGGTCAGTCAGCATTTTCCGCCAGAAGCCGCTTGTCCTTTCGTTCAGCCGAGTTTACGGTGAAACCATGTGTTTCCAGGAATGTAGGTACGTTGATAATTAATCGTTGCTTATCTTCATGGTCGGCGGGAGTTTTTTACGTGAATGATGCGATTCTTAAACTCACCACACCCTGCTTCTCTTTCCAATTATTTACTATACCCAACGGTTATCACGGGTTTCGCGCATCGAATATACGGCAAGTAGGCTGATAGCCGCAGCCAGTGAGACATAGCCGCCGACCCAGGCCAGCCCTCCCTCGGTGACCAACCGTTGCGCGATATAGGGTGCAAACGATGCGCCCAGTATGCCGCCCAAATTGTAGGCCGTTCCAGCACCGGTATAGCGTAGTTCAGAAGGAAACAGTTCTGGCAGCAAGGCTCCCATTGCCGCGAAGGTGGCCCCCATTAGAAGCAACTCTAATGACAGGAAGGCGGTAACCA
>JAQTLI010000061.1 GCA_028714995.1 Methylobacter sp.
GGAAACGCCTGCGCCTGTGTAAAGGATGTGTTGTTGTTGCAGGGAGAGCGTGCGGCGAGCGGTGTCGGTGAACAGCGAATTGCCGCCGTCGACAATAATATCGTCGGCTGATAACAGCGGCGTTAACTTGTCGATGTACTGATCGACGACTTCGCCCGCTTTCACCATCAACATGACGATGCGCGGCGATTCGAGGTTGTCGATCAGCTCTTCCAGCGAGTGCGTGCCGATAATCTGCGTGTTTTTGGCGGGGCCGGTCAGGAACTCATCGACTACGCGGGTGGTGCGGTTATAGACCGCCACTTTAAAACCGTGGTCGTTCATATTAAGCGCCAGGTTTTGTCCCATGACGGCCAGGCCGATTAAGCCGATATTTGCTTTCATAGTTGTCTTCTTTAAAGAGTGATTTTTAAATTGTCTGTTAAACCTAAAAGCGAACGGCGATTTGTCCACGAAAAGCACGAAAAAACATTCTGTTATGGCTGTAGTATTTCGGGGCACAGCGCTTAAGTTAAAGATTTTAGTGAGTGCTGGTTCCCAAGCTGGAGCTTGGGAACCAGCGTAACATTGTTTTCGTGTCTTTCGTGCCTTTCGTGGACAATTGATTTTTCAGGATTAAATCAATGCTTGCCCGGCTCCAGTTTTACGCCCCGTCTTTCATAGGTAACATAAGCCTGTAGCGCGGTCATTTTCGGATCGTCGGCAGCCAAGGGCTGTCCTTCCAGAGGATTTTTAAGGCACCAGTTGATCATTTGCCATAGCGGGATGACTTTGCCCAGCTGCTTTTGAAATTTCGGATAGGTTTCGGGATGGGTGTTGGCGGCCTTGGGATGGCACTGGGCGCAGGCGACGCCGTTGCCGCCCAGCTTGGGGCTGGTCCATAACTCGCGGCCTTCGCTCACAACCCCCATAAACTGCTGCTGCCAGCGCTGTAAATCAGCATCGGTGAATTCATCCGCCATGGCAGAGCCCGTGGCTGCAAACGCCAAACACAGTACCATCGTTATTTTTTGATAAGTAGACATTTTCTTGCTCCTGTACCGTGACTAATAGTGTGTTTGCGGGACAATCCGCGCCTTTTCGTCCTGATAGACAACATCTTCCGGGCGTTTTTGCTTTTCGTTGTAACGGACAACCCTGCTGGTGTTGTTATAAAGCGTAAAATTCAGATCCGCATTGCCATTGGCCAGATTGATAAACTGCCAGCCGGTGGCATCGCGGTCAAAAAATGGATCAGCCCGGTTCATCGGCACCGTCAGTTTTGGCAGGTACTGTTCCGCCTGGGCATAAGATTGCGGATAAGGCCAGGGCCAGGCGGTTGCCATCACCGAATTGAAACTGATATTGCCGATCTGGTTGTACTGTATCTGGTGGACATGGCCGTATATGACCGAAACCTTTTTGAACGGTTTCAGTAAGGCCTGAACCTGATCGGCATCGTCGGTCCAGAAATTCCAGCCTTTATAAATTTTCTGTAACGGAGAATGAGAAAACACCACTACCGGCGTGTCTTTATTGACCTTGTCCAGATCATTTTTCAGCCACAACCGCTGCTCCTCGCCAACCATGAACGGTGAGCCGTTCGGGTTATCGAGTATGGCCATTTCCTGCATGCGTTGTTCGGCGGTCGGCCAACGCTTGAACGTCCAGTCGTCATAGGTTTTGATGCTGTTCAGCACCACGAAATGAACACCCTTATGGCCGAAGCTGTAGTATTGGGGGCCGAACAGCTTTTCCCAATATTCGCCCAGATCCAGGTAATAATCGTGTTCGCCCATCACGTAATGGACATTGCCATGCAAAGCCGACAGGATTTGGGCGCCATGATCCAGTTCGGGCTTGCTACCAAGCTGCGCCAGATCGCCGCCGAACATCACAAAATCCGGTTTGGGTGTCAACAGATTGGTTTCCGCGACGGCGCGAATCAGGCCTCGATCCCAATTTCTGACAAACCGATTGTCTTTAATATGCTGGATATGGGCGTCGGAAATATAGGCGAAGGTGAAATTCTGGCTGCCTTCTGCAAAAGCCAGTTCGACCAGACTGATGGGCAGGGTGCTGCCGATGGCTAATGTACCTGCGGTTTTGATGAAATTCCGGCGACTATTATTCATTGTGTTCATAGCGTGAACTCCTCATTATTCAGTTGGCCGCTTGGGTCGGTGTAGGAACAGCATATTTAGAGCTGGTTAGCGCCTTCATAAAGGCCACCAAATCATCCAACTGCGGGTCGGTCAGGTTTAATGGACGTATGCCGCCGCTCAGAAAATCGTTAACCTGTTCATCCGCTTTGGACACGCCGCCGTTGTTATAATGAACCATCACCTCTTTCAGGGTTTTCAGGCTGCCGTCATGCATGTAGGGTGCGGTCAGCTCGACATTGCGCAAGGTAGGTGTTTTGAAAGCACCGATTTGGCTTAATTCATTGGTCACTGCAAAGCGACCTAGTTCCGAAGATTTTTTATCGGTCAATACCATCACATCGACTTCGCCACCTTTATTTTTAGCTTCCAGAAAGGCTTTAGTCAAACGGGGAATGTCTTGCTGGATCTGATTAATGCCAATGCCGATGTTGTGAAATCGGCTGTCGCTAAAGAGGGCGTGATCCTGTTCTATGGTGTGACAAGAAACACAGCGGCCTTGCCCTATGAACAACTGGAATCCGCGAACCTGAGCCGCCGTCATCGCATTGGTCTGGCCTTTGAAGTAATAACGGTCGAAGGCTGAGTTCCCGGAAACCAGAGTGCGCTCAAAGCTGGCAATCGCCTTGGAGACATGGTCTATGGTCAGTTCTTTGCCGTTCACCCCGAATACGGATTGGAATGCAGTCTGATAATAAGGATCCGTGCGAGTAATTTCGAGTATCGGTTCGTGGTTGGCCAAGCCGCCTTCTACCGGATTGACCGGAGGCTGCTTGGATTGACCTTCCAGATCCGGTTCACGTCCGTCCCAGAATTGCGTCTGGTTGAATGCGGCATTGAGCACAGTGGGGGCATTGCGTGTTCCGGTTAGTCCGTGATGACCGACCGCAACAGGCAGGCCATCGGTAAACGCATGGCTTTCGTTGTGGCACTTTGCGCAACTGACAGTGCCATCAACAGAAAAGCGTTTGTCATGAAACAGTTTATTGCCCAATTCAATTTTGGCCGGGGTTTGCGGGTTATTTGCCGGTATAGGAACCGGCGGCAAACCTAACAGATTATTTTCTTCAGTGACTGATTGGGGATTGGCGGTGGCTGGTTCAGGCAGCGGGTTGGTGTTTGCCTCCTTATAGAAGATGAATAAAGCAATCAGAACAAGGGTTGGCAATAATACGTATCGCATGGCAGACCTCCTGACGAATCGTAGAAAATATGAGGCGTTGTTTTTATTATCGTCCAGCCAACTTTCCAGTCCGGACTCAGGTGGCATGATAAAAAATAGCTAGGGTATGGAGGTTAGAGGAAGCGGGGCATTCAAACAATCAGTAGAAACACCTACTGGTGTTTCTACTAGAGGCGGCAAGTCATAGGGTATACGACGCATACCTACATGGTTACCAAATTAAGGGTGTACCTGATGTTGATAGCCAGAAGGGGATAATAGACTTTATTTGGAACTACTTCGCCGTAGCTGAATTTGGGCGCGGATCAGGGCACCAATAACCACAAACAGCAGCGTTGCCAATGAAAACTCCAGTAATAAAAAGGCGGCGATTTTAAACCAGGCAAACAAAGGATCAACAAATCTGACCAACCAGCCACCTGCCTCATCTGCCAAAGCGGAAAGGTAAGTCAGGCCGCTTAACCAGATTTTCAGCCGCACCGAGAACTCGGTCATCAACATCAAATGAGTTAAAGTCAGCACCAGCATGCCCATCGAAAAAAGGTGGAAATGCGAAACTTCCAGCATGCCCTGATAACTGCGCGGCGGCGTAAATTGTTCTTCAGAGCCCAGATAATAGAGGACCACAGAATCGGGTGTTAAATCCATGTGATTAAAATACATCAGTCCATTACTCACCCACAACAAGGCGATATAGCCCAAAAACATTAACACCAGGGCGTTTAACAAGGCTTTACGGTGCTGCTCGCCGGTAACAAAATAACGCATTAATTTTCACCCTGACCTTTTACCAGAACCTGATAAATCGCCAGCACTTTGCGGATACTGTTGATTGCCGCTCGCGTACTCAATGTCGCGCCACTGATGCCATCCACGCCTTTATTAAAATCCATTTCGGCTAACGGACGCTTATACAACTGCTCAAACCAGCGTTCCGGCGGCTGATATTCCGGCGGCTCGTGAAAGGCGAGGGTAGCGACATTGCGTAGCTCACCATCCGGGGTCAGCACTATCATTAATGTCTCAGGTTTAGTTCTGACCGTGCCGGTTTCAATCGCGGCATAGCCGAGTATTTTGCCCTGATTTTTGCCGACATAGAAAGTGAACAGACCGGAATCGAGTTTAGACTTGGACAGTTCCTCAATTTTGGTGACTTGTTGCTCATCGGGAAATAATGATAACTGCTCGACTTGCGTATCTTTACCGAACGCCAGTTCCAGCGCTTCATTTTTACTGTAAAAGACTGTGGCGAAGCTTGGAGTTACCGTAGTAAACAGCAATAAAAAGAGGATAAAACATCCTCCTTGCCTGATTGATTTCATAGTATGTCTCGTTTGCAGAATTTATTAAACTTAAAATGAATAAACTCAAATAGTTTAACACCACCGACAAACAATGGATTTTACTTATTTAGCGCAAAGAACACGAACGACGCAATCGTTCGTGTTCTTCATGCTGATGAGTTAGAAAATAAAGCCAAAGCCCAAATTGAAATCATCCGGCAAAGGGCCTTGTTTCGCAACATAGTTGCGGTAATCAGCCTTGATTACGACATTGGGGATAGGCTTGTATTGCAAACCCACCTGGTAGATTTGCCAATCTTTGGTTGGGTCATTAGCAAAGCCGTCCGGTGCTTTGGCAACGGTGTTCAGTTTTTCATAACGGAAGAAAGGCGCAAGATATTGTGTTGTATCTTGCCATAGTAACGGCAAGACGTCATAACCCAGCTCTGTGTAAAAGCCGTAGTTTTGTGAACCCACGACAGTGTTGTTGTTTGCACTGACGAGAGCCGCATCACCGATATGTCCCCATGACCCCAAGGTGCGGAATTCCAGTCCACGATATTTCCATTGAACGTGCGCTTCATAAAGTTGCGTAAATACGTTTGCCTTTTGTCCGGCAAAAGTCTGATTTTGCCCAGAATTTCCAACATACGCGGAGCCCCCGACAGTAACGCCGGGTAATGCAGCAGGATCATAATCCATCCGTGCGACATAACCGAAATTTTCGGCTCTGGCATTGCTGCCACCACCCCGGCCTTCTCTAATACCATCGGAAGTGAATCCTGTGGCATCCAAGCCATTAACTACATAAGCGGTATACGTAAGTTCCGGTGTGATTGCACCAAATAAACCTACACCCATTTCGCGCCAGGTGCTGGGTATAATACGCTGCTCAACTTCAGGGCGATGATTACCAAAGTAAAATAACGGTTCATGAATCCTGTTGACCAAACCCATCGGCATCAGCACCAAACCCGCTCGGGCATTGGCCTTAGGATCAATGAAGAAATCCAGCGACGCAAATTCAACTGAAACTTCGCCTTTTGATTCGGAGCCTTCACCGGTAGTGGCATGCTCGAATTCAAGTTCACTATTGAAAAGTATGCGGTCGGTAAATTTATAACCCGCATATAAAACCATTCTTTCCATATCGGCACTGTCATTGCTGCTGCCCTTATCTCCAACCTTAGCCGAATAATTGCCTTCACCATAACCACCAATAGACAGACCTTTGCCGGCCGAATAAACCTTCGATGCAGCGGGACCCAAACCATAAGCGCTTTTGTACTTCGCTTCTTCCGGGATGGACAGATTGGTACGTAATTTTTCAACTTCCTGACTCAACACATCAGTTTTGCGTTCTAAATTCTTTACGTCGGTACCGGCAGTTTTGGCCGGAACCGCTGTCTGCATCCCTGATTTCATTTCGTCAATTTGCTTTTGCTGCGCCTGGATAATTTTCCACATATCTTCCATGGTCTGCGGCTTTTCCAGTGCGCTGGCAGGCGCACTCAAGGCGACAAGCGCTGTCAGCACCCCGCTTTTCAATAACTGTTTATCGCTAATTTTCATTCACCTATCCTCGAGTCATAATTGGTGGCTGAAGTATAGTGTAAATAGTTATGTAGATGCAAACGATTCTTATTTAGAACTTAAAATAAAAAAGTACCTTTGCTCTGGTCTTGAAATATCAGGCCTTAGCCACCCGGCTAACCACATAAACACCGGCCAATACAAAGAAAGTACCCGCCAACTGAAGCAGTGTGATCGCTTCATCCAGTATCATATAGGCTAGGACTAATGTGGCTATAGGACCGATGGTGCTGATTATCGATGCCGATCCCGCGCCTATTATGCGTATGCCTGCATTCATTAAAAACGCGGGTAAAACGGTAGAAAAAACTGCCATGATCAATGCCAGAAAATAAACATCGTATGGAAAACCGGTAATAGCAATGCCATGCCGGAAAGCGAAATGCACTATTGTGGCAATACTGGCGACGGTCATTGTATAAGCGGTAAATCGCGCCGAACCTATCTTGAGTACCATAACGCCGCTGCCCATGGTAAAGCAGGCAAAAATAACAGCGCTAGCCAGCACTAACCCTGAACCCAACAGTAGACCGGATGAGGCTATCGACAGATGCTCAACAAACACCAGTATCATGCCTGTATAACTTAAGCCCAGCGCGACACAAACGCGCGCTGTGACCGGCTTTTTGTGGACAATAGCCGAAAATAACACGACAAAGGTCGGGTACAAAAACAGGATGACTCGCTCCAGCCCCGCTGAGATGTACTGTAGTCCGATAAAATCCAGATAACTTGCCAGGTAATAACCGATAAAGCCCAGAACGGCAATCACCAACCATTGCTTTTTATCCAGCGCTTGAGACGACGATTTTTTGTTATGCCATGCAGCAACCAGCAGAAAAAACGGCAGGGCAAACAACATGCGCAAAGCCATCAAGGTAATGGCATCAACCTGAGTGCTGGCGGCATAAGCTAGTTTGATAATGATAGATTTGGCTGAAAAACCTAATGCACCCAACAACACCAGGCCACAACCGATAACAAGATTGCGCTGCTCAAAATGGGTTTTGCTCAGCAATGCGCGTCCACCTCTTTCTTTAACTGCGCTATCAGATTTTTAATCGCCGATTCCTGTACCATGATGCTCTTACATAACCGGAATTGATCCGCTGCGCGCCGCAAATTCTGCTCCGGCTCTGTCACCTTAAAATAACGATTGCCTTCCAGATAATCGGTATAAAACCGCAAACCTAACTCAAAAGGAATCAACTGTATGGCGGGGTATAAAAAAAGGTAATCCTGTTCGGTAAAGAACGCGCCTGCTTCGGTTAAGTAACTTTTTAACAAAGCAGCACAAATATCCAGATTGAATCCGACCGGTTCGAAAGTTTGGCAGCAGGATCGCAAGCAATCGCCAATATCGTATTGCACCAAGCCCGGCTTAACGGTATCCAGATCAATAATGCTGACAACCTTTTTGCTGTATTTATCAAAAAGAAAATTGTTTAACTTGGGGTCGCCATGGATAACCCGCAAGGACAGCAAGCCCTGCTGTTTTGCAGTTTCCAGATCATCGGCGATATGCTGGAACTTGGCTATAAATTCAGCGCAATACCTGCTTCCATACGATGACTCCGGCTTGACTGACTGCTTTAAAACTTGATGATAATGTTTTAAATATTCCGGCGTTATATGAAAGCCGGGTAAGGTATCATGCAGAAGAAGAGGATCAAGGTCGCTGACTAAGCAATGAAAATGTCCCAGCGCGAATCCTGCCTGCTCGGCATCGCTGATATTGCCAATGGTCTCTAAACTTTCGGTATCACCTATAAAGCTCAACGCCCGCCAGCAATCGCCATTTTCATCCTGATAAAACGTGCTGTCATCGAGTGTCTTTATAATTTTCGGGATTTGCAGCTTAACCGTCGCGCTGATTTTTTGCGCTATATGCTGATTAAATGTTATCAGGTTTGCCATTATTTGCTCGGGCGCAGGAAAAACGCCGCGGTTTATGCGCTGCAAAACAAACGGAGAGGTTTCTGTGGTAACCAGAAAAGTATCATTGATCAGGCCATTGCCGAGCGGCGTTATCTGCGTAACAGCGTTAGCAAACTGATGGGCAATGAGAAGTGGTGTGTTCATTAAAACATTATCAAGGGCATGTGAGGCGAGCTCATATCCCTCATTAAACAGCTTCCCTGGCCTTGATTAATACAGTTAACTTCTTCAATGCCTGTCCTCTATGGCTTAGTGAATTCTTAACTTCTGCAGATAATTGAGCCGATGCGCAATTTTGTTCCGGCACCCAGAACACCGGATCATAACCAAAACCGTTTTCGCCGACTGCATGATCTAAAATCCTGCCCTCCCAAGCCCCTTGGGCGATAACAGGACAAGGATCATTCGCATGTTCCATAAATACCATCACACAGATAAACCTCGCAGTACGCAGCTTTTCAGGTACGCCTTCCAGCTCCTGCAGCAGCTTATCCAGATTGTCCTGATCGCTGGCGCCAACTCCTGCATATCTGGCTGAAATCACACCCGGCGCACCGTTCAGGGCATCAACCACCAGGCCGGAATCATCGGCTATCGCCGGCAGCTTGCAGTGCAGAGCCGCATTTCTGGCTTTCAAAATGGCATTTTCTACAAACGTAGCACCGGTTTCTTCCACGTCGACAACATTAAACGCGGATTGCGGAACGATGGGATGATCCACCAATATCGCCTGAATTTCTCTGATCTTGCCTGGATTGCTGCTGGCCAGAACGATTTTTTGTAATGTCGAAAAGTTCATTTATGACTTTCTATCGCTGCACGTTGTTTTTTCAGCAATTGCTTTATGCCGTGTTCGGCCAGTTCCAGCATTGCATCCAGCTCTTCTTTTCTGAACGCATGACCTTCAGCCGTACCTTGAACCTCAATAAACGCAGAGGCATCATTCATCACCACATTCATATCGGTTTCTGCATTGCTGTCTTCGGCATAGTCCAGATCCAGCACCGGAACACCGTCATAAATACCCACCGAAACCGAGGCAACCTGCCCATGTAGCGGATTGGTCTTGATTTGTTTGCGTTTGAGCATTTTTTGTATCGCCAGTGACAGGGCAACAAAACCGCCGGTAATGGAGGCGGTACGGGTCCCGCCATCCGCCTGCAACACATCGCAATCGATCATGATGGTATGCTCGCCCAGCGCCTTTAAATCGACCGCTGCCCGCAGGGAACGGCCAATCAGGCGCTGAATTTCCAGAGTACGCCCCCCCTGTTTTCCATTACTGGCTTCACGTCCCATCCGGCTATGAGTTGAACGCGGCAGCATGCCATATTCAGCGGTAATCCAACCTTCGCCCTTACCTTTAAGAAACCGAGGGACACTCCTGTCAACACTGGCGGTACAAAGCACCCGGGTATCGCCAAATTCAACAAGGACAGAGCCTTCTGCATGCTTGGTAAAACCGCAGGTGAATTTTATGTCTCTTAGTTGATCCGGATTACGTCCGCTAGGTCTCATAGTTGTTCCACTGTAATGAAAAACCGCACAGTATACCTGAACTGCGCGCTTTTCGGCGGTTCAATTTTTGAATAATCGACCGTCATCAAGAGCCTGCTGCAACTGAGCTACCGATTGCGGACGATTTTCTGGCTGCAACTCCATCGTCCAGTCGATGGCTTTTAACAGATACTCTGGAAATTTTCGTTTAAACGCCTTAACGGCAGGAACCAACCTATCCTGCTTTGCTCTTTCTCGCGCAGGAATCGGCGCTTTAGACTCCAGACAAGTGCGCATACTTGCACCCACCGCATATATATCCGTCCACGGGCCTAACGGAGCATTCAGGTAATGCTGCTCTATGGGAGAGTAGCCTTTAGTAAAGATCTTGCTTTGCTTGCTTAGATTTGATTTGGTAAGGCTCTGAATTGCGCCAAAATCCAGCAATAACGCATCATTGCCTGGCCGCACCAGAATGTTGGCGGGTTTAATATCAAGATGAATAAAATTATGGCGATGAATATGATCTAATCCAGCCAACAAAGAATTGAATATCGCCAGTAAAAAGCCTTCGGAAATCGTCACGGTTTTGTTTTTTAAAAGCTTATTCAGCGTAATCCCATAGTCATAAGTCATCACCATGTAAACGGTGGAGTTCGCTTCAAAAAAATTGATGACTTCGACAATATTAGGGTGTTTTAGGGTAGCTAACACCTTGGCTTCTTCAAAAAACAGCGCCCTACCGTGTCGAAATAAAGCCTCGGTTTCATCACTGTTAGCGACAACAACATTATTCCAGGTCCTGTGAGCAAACTGTCGAGGCAAATACTCTTTAATGGCTACCTGAATCTGATCCGCCATTTGTCTGGCCAGGTAAACCGAACTAAATCCGCCGTGCGCCAATTCCCGCTCAATCATATACTGGTCTATAATAGTGCCAGTTTTCAGGTAGTTC
>JAQTLI010000062.1 GCA_028714995.1 Methylobacter sp.
TTCAATGACATGTTTTGTTAACAGCGAGGTAATAGGGCTGATTGGCGCAGCGCTAAGATTGGGTGCATCAATGAACAGTTTGCTTTTTAAACGGTCACTATTGATGGTTTTTAATTCCAGATAGGAATTAATGCGGTTTCCCTCGCCTGCTTGCCGCTGTTCAATTTTACGGCTGATTTGGTAAAATGGATATCGAGGGTCAACATCCAGCGCAGTACCGGGTAAGGTTGCTGGGTTGGATTGATTGTTATGCAGTAGCACAGTGAATTTGTGGCTGGATGCTTGAATTCCAGAAAGCAGTTGTTCTGAGCCAAGGTAGCTGTTGATAAATCTGGATTTGGCTGTCGAGTTGCCGCCGATCAGGCTGATTATTGGCCACCATGAGCTTTTACTGGCGGTCGTTTCATCCATTTCGATGAGTCCCAAATCGTATTCAACTTGATCTAGCTCATGAAATATTTTTGCTGCTTTCAGCAATGTCGGATTGTCAGTGGCGAAATGTTTTTCAAGGTTGAGCAGGTATTTGCTTGCTGTCTTTTCAGTCATCAGATTGACACCGTGGTTGTTGAAATTTTATAGGTTAAAAGTTAATGAAGTATACACCCAGAATGGTTGAATAATACAAAAAAACAAGGAGAATATTAAGGCGTTTTATTGTCATAAAATGGTGTGTATGCGGCTGAATTTTGTACTTTTCATACTCAGATAAGCTGGATTTATAGTATATTGACTAATTAATTAGTAAGCGCCATAAACGTGGTTTAAAGAGTCAAATGGTAAAATGGAATAAGGATTTGGTTAATCTTCGAAGCTTAATGATGATTACTGTTGCAGTAATATTATCAGGGTGTGCGACTCCTTTTTTTGGATATGGCGCAAACGGTCAGTCACGGGAAGAATTTGCCCGTCATGTGGAAGAAGCTTTTCGTTTGCAAAACAGCATGACCAGTCAGGTTATGATGTTATTGGACGGTGGTGAAGTCAAAAATTCTGATGCTTTATTACGGGCTGAACAGCATATGGAGCAAATATGCGGCCCTCTTAATGAGTATGCTTCCCGTGACATCGATGGTTTAAATATTGGATTTCTTTTGCAACGGCGCGTTGAGCAATCGGCTATAGATTGTGAAAAGGCGGCTCGGGAAGTTGAGTTCCTACTAGAAGGATTCTAGCGACATTACCGTAGATGTTCGGGCGTCAGAATAGTGTTTTGCGGCGGTTTGCTGTTATCCAGTTCCGGGTAGTCCAATGTGTAATGTAAACCGCGGCTTTCCTTGCGCTGTTGTGCGCAGCGGATGATTAATTCCGCGACAATAACCAAATTGCGCAATTCCAGCAAATCACTGGTAACACGAAAGTTACTGTAATATTCGGCGATTTCCTTTTTAAGCAGTTCCACGCGACTCATCGCACGGTGTAAACGCTTATCCGTTCTTACTATGCCCACGTAATCCCACATAAAGCGGCGCAGTTCATCCCAGTTGTGAGAAACAACCACTTCTTCATCTGAATCACTGACTTTTGATTCATCCCAGTCCGGGATTTCTGGAATGGGGGAAATGCAGGGAAGCTTCTGCAAAATATCTTCGCTGGCCCGATCAGCGAAGACCAGGCACTCCAGTAGCGAATTGCTGGCCATGCGATTAGCGCCGTGCAAACCAGTACAGGCAACTTCCCCGATGGCATAGAGATTTGTAATGTCTGTACGCGCGTAGCTGTCCGTTAATACGCCGCCGCAGGTGTAATGCGCGGCCGGGACGACAGGGATGGGCTGTTTGGTGATATCAATATCAAATTCAAGGCACTGCTGGTAAATCGTGGGGAAATGCTCGCGGATGAACTGTTCCGATTTGTGGCTAATGTCAAGATAAACACAGTCTATGCCGCGTTTTTTTATTTCATGATCGATGGCCCGGGCAACAATATCCCTAGGAGCCAATTCCCCTCTTGGATCAAAATGTTGCATAAAAGATGAACCGTCAGACAGGATTAATTTGCCGCCTTCGCCTCTTACCGCTTCGCTAATAAGGAAAGACTGGGCTTTGGGATGATAAAGGCAGGTTGGATGGAACTGCATGAATTCCATGTTGCTGATGCGACAGCCTGCGCGCCAGGCTAAGGCTATGCCGTCGCCGGTTGAGCTTTGTGGGTTAGTGCTGTAAAGATAGGCTTTGCTTGCGCCGCCTGTTGCCAGGACGACGGCGCGTGCGGCTATGGTTTTAACATGTTGTTTCTTCGAGTCTAAAACATAGGCGCCCAAGATTCGTTTCCCTGTTTGATCGGAGTCTGGCGCTGTTATTAACTCAACGACATTATGATACTCAAACAATTCAATATTGGGGTGTTCCTGGGCGCGTTCTATGAGTGATAGCGACACTGCTTTGCCCGTTGCATCCGCTGCATGAACAACACGCCGGTGAGAATGCCCGCCTTCCCGGGATAAGTGCAGTTTTTTTTCGCCGGATTTTGTTTTTTCTTCTGTAAAAATAACGCCTTGTTGGCGCAGCCAATCGATCGAGCTTTTTCCGTGGGTGACGGTGAGTCTTACGATTTCAGGGTCACAGAGTCCTGCTCCTGCAGCTAGGGTATCTTCAATGTGCGATTCAATAGAATCATCAGCGCCGAAAACGGCGGATATGCCGCCTTGGGCATAATAGGTGCTGCCCGCGGTTAAGGCGAATTTTGACAAAACGGCAACGTGTGTTGACTGATCAGCTAATTTAAGCGCTAAACTCAGCCCCGCGCCGCCACTGCCAATGATAAGAACATCGTAATTTTTGGAATAAGGCATCAAGTAAAGATAGTCAGCAGATCAAATGAGAGGGTATTGTACTAAATTGCTGTAAATTGGCTTAGTTGTTATTGATTATGGATAATAAAGCTTTTTAGTGTGATAGCAATTTTTTATATCAATAATCCTAGAGAGTATTGCTGTTATTAAGTAGATAGTAAGATTTGTAATATAAATTATTTTATTAATGGTTTTGAATGGAGGTTTTATGCTCAAGAAAGTTAGTTGGTGTTTTTTTCTGATTGTTCTCTTTAATAATCAAAATGCTTTGGCGCAATTGCCGGATTTTACGGACATGGTAAAAACCAATGGCGTTGCGGTGGTCAATATCAGCACCACGCAAAAAGCGTCGCCTGAGGCTGAAAATGCTCCAGAAGAGCAGCAACTGCCAGAGGGAATGCCCCCTGAATTGGAAGAGTTTTTAAAGCGCTTTATAGAGGAACAGGGCGGCGGATATGTTCCAAGGGATACCACGTCATTAGGCTCGGGCTTTATTATTTCGCCTGATGGTTACGTGTTAACCAATAGTCATGTGGTAAAGGATGCGGATGAAATCGTGGTCAAATTATCCGACCGCCGGGAATTGTTAGCCAAAGTGATCGGCTCCGATGCGCGTACCGATGTTGCGCTATTAAAAGTCGAGGCCAAAGACTTGCCTGCTGTTACCATCGGTGACCCGAATAAACTGCAGGTAGGCGAATGGGTGTTGGCGATAGGCTCGCCTTTTGGATTTGAGCAGTCTGTGACAGCCGGGATAGTCAGCGCCAAAGGGCGCAGCTTGCCCGGCGGGAATTATGTGCCGTTTATACAAACGGATGTGGCGATAAATCCGGGTAATTCAGGCGGACCGCTGTTTAACATGGATGGCAAAGTAGTGGGGATAAATTCCCAGATTTACAGCCGCACCGGTGGTTTTATGGGGCTTTCATTCGCCATACCCATGGATGTGGTGATGAATGTTGTGGATCAAATAAAAGCCAGCGGTAAAGCGTCGCATGGCTGGTTAGGCGTTCAGATTCAGGATGTGACACGGGAGCTGGCTGAATCATTTGGCATGAAAAAACCGCAAGGAGCGCTGGTCTCTAAAATAATTCCAGGAAGTCCTGCAGACAAAGCAGACCTGCAGATTGGCGACATTATTACTGAGTTTAACGGCCAGCAGATTGATACGTCGGGCGATTTGCCTCCCATGGTAGGAATAACACCTATAGATGAAAAGGCAACGTTAAAAATTATCAGGCAAGGTGAGAATAAAACCATAGAGTTCAAAGTAGGGCTATTACCGGATGAAAATGAGCAATTAGCTAAGGCTAAACAGCCATCCAAACCAGCCAATAAGCGCTTGGGGGTTAGCGTTATCGATTTAACCGATGTGCAAAGAGAAACTTTACAGGTTGCTAAAAATGGTGTGCTAGTGCAGGAGGTTGCTAAAGGTGTTGCTAAAGAGGCGGGAATTCAGCGTGGTGATGTGATTCTGCGCATTCAGAATAATATCGTCCGTGATGTGGCTGATTTTGATAAAATAGTTAAAAAACTTCCAGCCGGTCAATCAGTCGCTATTTTGATTCAGCGGCAGGGCAATCCGGTCTTTTTGGCAATTAAATTAGATAAATAACAAGTGGATTTAAAACATATAAGAAATTTTTCCATTATCGCGCATATCGATCATGGCAAATCGACGCTAGCGGACCGTTTTATTCAAATCTGTGGAGGGCTGAGTACCAGGGAAATGTCGGCACAAGTGCTTGATTCGATGGATATCGAAAAAGAGCGAGGCATCACCATTAAAGCGCAGAGCGTTACGCTGGACTTTAAGGCGAAAGATGGTGAAATCTACCAGTTGAATTTCATCGACACTCCGGGCCATGTGGATTTTTCTTATGAAGTATCCAGATCATTAGCCGCCTGTGAAGGCGCGCTGCTGGTTGTTGATGCGGCTCAGGGTGTTGAAGCGCAAAGCGTAGCCAACTGCTATACGGCGATAGAGCAGGGGCTGGAAGTGGTTCCGGTGCTGAATAAAATTGATTTGCCTTCTGCCGAACCTGAGCGAGTACTGGCTGAAATTGAAGAGGTAATAGGTATCCCTGCCGACGAAGCGCTGATGATCAGCGCTAAAACCGGCTTGGGTGTTGAAGATGTGCTGGAACAACTGGTTCTTAAAGTGCCACCTCCGCAAGGTAATATAGATGGCCCATTACAGGCGTTGATTATCGACTCCTGGTTTGACAGCTATCTAGGCGTGGTGTCGCTGGTCAGAATTATGCATGGTAGTATTCGCAGAAAGCAGAAGATCACTATCATGTCCACCGGCAAGTCGTTTATCGCCGAGAAAGTCGGTGTTTTTACGCCCAAGCGTTTGGAAAAAGACCTCTTGAATACCGGTGAAGTCGGCTATGTTGTTGCCGGTATTAAAGACATTTTTGGCGCGCCGGTAGGGGATACTATTACCTGGACGGATAATCCGGCTGCAGAACAGCTCACTGGATTTCAAAGGGTTCAACCGCGCGTTTTTGCCGGCTTGTATCCGGTCACTTCGGATCATTATGAAGATTTACGCGAGGCACTCAACAAGTTAAATCTTAATGATGCCTCTTTGCAGTTTGAGCCGGAAACCTCTCAGGCCTTGGGCTTTGGTTTCCGCTGCGGCTTTCTCGGCATGTTGCACATGGAGATTGTGCAGGAGCGTCTGGAAAGGGAATACGATGTTGATCTGATCACTACAGCGCCTACTGTTATCTATGAAGTCATCACTCAGAATGATCAGGTTTTGATGGTTGATAATCCGGCTAAACTGCCGGATATGGGTACCATCAAAGAAATCAGGGAGCCTATTATTCGGGCTAATATTTTGGTTCCCCAGGATTATCTGGGCGGCGTCATCACGCTGTGTATAGAAAAGCGCGGCGTACAGAAAGACATGCAGTACGTTGGCAGACAGGTGTCTTTGCATTATGAAATGCCGCTGAGTGAGGTGGTGCTGGATTTCTTTGACCGTTTAAAGTCGGTGAGTCGCGGCTTTGCATCGTTTGACTACGAATTCTTGCGTTTCCAGCCTGCTGAACTGGTCAAGCTGGATGTCCTGATCAATGGTGAAAAGGTCGATGCCTTATCTATCATCGTGCATCGTGACCTGAGTAACAACCGGGGTCGGGATCTGGTTGAAAAGATGAAGGACCTGATTCCACGGCAAATGTATGAGGTTGCGATACAGGCGGCCATCGGCTCCAAGGTTATTGCTAGATCCACCGTAAAAGCGCTGCGAAAAAATGTGATCGCCAAATGTTATGGCGGCGATATTAGCCGTAAGAAAAAATTGCTGGAAAAACAAAAAGCCGGCAAGAAACGAATGAAACAGGTCGGCAATATTGAGATTCCTCAAGAGGCATTTCTTGCAGTCTTGCAGCTCAACAAAGAATGACGCAGAATTTTTTCACCCTTTACTCAAACTACACATATAAATATGGACTTTGATTTTTCCTTTTTTCTTTTGGTTGCCACTATAGTTACCGGTGTAATTTGGGGCGGATATCTGTTAATACTCAAATCTACGGGCGTTCCTTTCGATGAAAAAAAGGAGCCTATACTCGTAGAGTATGCACGTTCCTTTTTTCCGATAGTGCTGATTGTTTTATTGCTACGCTCATTTTTAGCCGAACCTTTTCGTATCCCTTCGGGATCAATGATGCCGACTTTACTGGTAGGCGATTTTATTCTGGTTAATAAGTTTACCTACGGAATACGTTTGCCGGTTTTAAACAAAAAAATCATTGAACTGAATGAGCCAAAACGCGGGGATATCGTGGTTTTTCGTTATCCCAAACAACCATCTGTCGATTATATTAAACGCATTATTGGCCTGCCGGGCGACAAAATCGCTTATTACGATAAAAAGTTGCATATCAATGGTACGCCTATTAATCAGGTTTCATTGGGACGTTATCAAGGCGTAGGTCAAGGCGAGGATATGACCGGTGCTGAACATTTGCTGGAAGATTTGAACGGTGTTGAACATAGTATCCTGATCAGAGATGGAGTGACTTCAGCCGAAGGCGTTTATGTGGTTCCGGAAGGCAACTATTTTGTCATGGGTGATAATCGCGATAACAGCAATGATAGTCGTTACTGGGGCACTGTGCCTGAAGAAAATCTGGTAGGTAAGGCTTTTTTTATCTGGATGAGCTGGGACTGGCAGAATAAAGGTGTGGGTATTGATCGGATTGGCACGGTGTTGAAATAAGCTACACTTATTTCAATTTTAATAAATTTTTTGGAGAAAAAATGAATTTATCACCTAGACGCCAACAAGGTTTAACCTTAATCTCAATCACTTTAATTCTGGGTTTAATCGGTTTCTTTACTTTATTGGTACTCAAAATAGCGCCGATTTATATAGATCACGGCAAAGTAGTGAGTGCGCTGGCTGCATTGAAAGAATCTACTGATATTGAAACAAAAGGTGAATACGAAGTTAGAGATAGCTTAAATAAACGCTTCACTATGAATTATGTCTACGACGTAACCAAAGATGATATTAAGGTCATCAAAAGTGGTAATTATCTGAAAGTGCAGATCGAGTATGAGACTGTGGTAAAACTGGTCGGTAATCTGAGCGTTTTAGCTGAGTTTAATGACTTTATCGAGGTTGGTCAGGAGTGATAAGAAAGCCGGAAGTGTTGTGCAAAAAGTTGGGCCTGGCGTTTAATAATCCGAAGCTTTTTGCCATGGCCTTAACGCATCGAAGCGCAAGCTCGAATAATAACGAGCGGCTGGAGTTTTTGGGGGATTCAATTTTAGGATTTGTTATCGCTCACAAGTTATATGAGTTATTCCCCAGTGCCTGTGAAGGCGTTTTAAGTCGTTTAAGGGCGAGCCTGGTTAATCAGAGTTCGCTGGCAGAGTTGGCCAGAAAACACCAAATTGGTGATTATTTGCAATTGGGTTCAGGCGAGTTGAAGAGCGGTGGATTTCGCCGTGATTCTATTTTATCTGATGCGCTGGAAGCCATTATAGGAGCGTTGTATAACGATCAGGGTATGGATGCCTGTCAGCAATGGATCTTGCAGCTATTTGCGGAAAAGCTGAATAGTTTATCTTTGGATAACTGGCAGAAAGATCCTAAAACCCAATTGCAGGAATTAATGCAGTCAAAAAAAATGGAGTTGCCTGAGTATACTTTAATGACTATGTCCGGGTTGGCGCACGAACAAACATTTAAAGTTAAGTGCACCATTCCCCTGATAAAAGATTCCTGTATCGGTACAGGCGTCTCCAGAAAAAGAGCCGAGCAGTCGGCGGCAGAGCTAATGCTCGAATTATTGAATAAGGACAATAAATGAATTGCGGTTTCGTAGCCCTGATAGGGCGTCCCAATGTGGGTAAATCAACGTTGATGAATCATTTGCTGAAGCAAAAAATCAGCATTACATCCCGTAAGCCACAAACAACCCGGCATCGAATTCTAGGTATCAATACCACGGAAGCCGGGCAAGCCATTTATATGGATACGCCGGGTATGCATAATAGTGAAAAGCGGGCGTTGAACCGTTATTTAAACCGTACAGCGGACACGACTCTCCTGGGTGTTGATGTAATCGTATGGCTGATCGATGGTTTGTCCTGGCATGAATATGATGAGATCATTTTTAAAAAACTGGAGCAGGCGGGTTTGCCGGTTATTCTTGCTGTTAATAAAGTTGATAAGGTAGCAGACAAAGAAGCTATTCTAACTTTCTTTAATGAAGCCCAACATCGCTTTCCGTTTAAGCATCTGGTGCCCATTTCTGCGTTAAAAAGAACCAATCTGGATCAGCTGGAAAGCTTGATCATGGAGCTCTTGCCTGAGGGCGACCTGATCTATCCGGAAGATCAGATCACTGACCGGCCGGAACGTTTTTTAGCGGCTGAAATTGTCAGGGAAAAGCTGACCAGAAGATTGGGTGATGAACTGCCTTATGCGCTTACGGTAGAAATAGAACGCTACGAAGAGCTTCCTGGCATTACTAAGATATATGCCATCACCTGGGTGGAGCGGCTGACCCAAAAAAACATTGTTATCGGTAAAGACGGCGACATGCTGAAAAAAGTCGGCACCGATGCCCGGCATGACATAGAAAAACTGATTGGCCAGAAGGTTTACCTGCAGCTTTGGGTTAAAGTCAAAAAAGGCTGGTCGGATAGTGAACGAGCCCTGCAAAGTCTAGGGTTTAATGACTGAACTGTCAGTTTATTTGCAGCCTGCCTTTATTCTACAACAACGGAAATACCGGGAAACCAGCCTGATTATTGATGTGTTGACCCGAGATTTTGGCAGGATATCCCTGCTGGCAAAAGGCGTCAGAAAAGCAAAATCCAAGACAGTGGGGCTATTGCAACCCTTTGTCCCCTTAATCATTTCTTATGTCGGCAAGGCAGAGTTGAAGACACTGACCGATGTCGAAATAATTCAGCCCTTCAGTGAAATAAAAGGACTCGCACTTTATTGCGGCTTTTATATTAATGAGTTGGTTAGTTGTTTTTTGCATAAATATGATCCACATCCAGAGGTATTCGGACATTACAAGGATTGTTTAACCGGTCTTGCTGACAGCTCAAAAATGGAGGCTGCGCTGCGGCTATTTGAGCTTGATCTAATGGATAGCGTTGGTTACGGATTGCAGCTGGAATATGATGCCAATGACAAGCCCATCGATCCGCTAAAAAAATACGCATTCACTGCGGGACAGGGGCCGATTGAATCCGTGGATGGGCAATTTTCAGGCAAGACCTTGCAGGCTATAAGCTTGAGGGAGTTCACAGACCCTCAGGTTTTATGCGAAGCAAAAATACTGATGCGAACTGTCATTGATGTTTATTTGCAGGGCAAGCCGCTTAAAAGCCGAACAGTCATTAACAAAATCATCAAGTACACTAAAAATGAATAAAACACACATCTTGTTAGGCGTGAACATCGATCACGTCGCTACACTAAGACAGGCCAGGGGTACCCTTTATCCTGAACCTGTTCAGGCGGCATTGATTGCAGAGCAGGCTGGCGCTGATGGTATTACTGCACATTTGCGGGAGGATCGTCGGCATATTCAGGATAGGGATATCTTTTTATTGAAAGATATGATTCATACCCGGCTGAATATGGAAATGGCTGTGACTGATGAAATGGTCGGTATAGCTGTAAAATTACAGCCTTACGCCTGTTGTCTGGTGCCTGAAAAGCGGGAAGAGTTGACGACAGAGGGCGGACTGGATGTTGCCGGTAATTTGCATCGCTTGCAGTGGGCTTGTGATCAATTGGCTGCGGCAGGCGCTGAAGTGTCGTTATTTATTGATCCTGATGAGGTTCAGATTGATGCAGCGGTAAAAGTTGGGGCACCTGTTATAGAGTTGCACACGGGCTGTTATGCCGAAGCTAAGGATTCAGTGCAGTTGGCTATAGAGCTGGAGCGCATCAGGCATGCGGCGCGTTATGCGTATAGTGCCGGATTGCAGGTTAATGCAGGGCATGGCTTGAATTTTTATAATGTTGAAGCGATATGTGCAATACCTGAAATAGTCGAGCTTAATATCGGTCATTCGATCATTGCCCAGGCGCTATTTTCCGGCCTGGCCCAGACAGTTAAGGATTTGAAGCGGATTATGAGAAATACGCGGTTGCAGCAGGGTATTTGGTCTTGATAAATGAGCGTCTAAAGATTTATTTTTAG
>JAQTLI010000063.1:0-503 GCA_028714995.1 Methylobacter sp.
CCAGAAATGTATTTTCCCGTCTTCTGACTGCATTAACAACGCATTAGCTCTTGGCGACAAAACCGCAGCAGATAGCCGTGCATCGCTAACACGCTCTTTGATCATTTCCCTTTCAGAAGTCGAATGATAAATACCCATGACCCCATCAGCATCAATCGTCATAAATCCTTTACGCCGCTGTTCTGCATTGATCGCAACAATTGGCTTATCGGACACTTTAAATGCCCTGATTTTTTCCATCGCAGGACGATTCATCGAATCTTTAACCATACTCCACTGCGACACCAATCCTGTTGTATCGCCTATCATCAGGGAAAGATCACCATTTAAGAATTTGATGCTAGTGATTTTTTGTCCCGCCTCGACTACATTTTGCTGCTGGATGATAACCGGTCTGCTTTTATCACTGATATCAAAAATACTTAAGCTTCCGTCACTGCTAATCAGATAAAGCTTGGACTCATCCTTATCGATTAACATATCGGCAATACCCGCCGCCCGCA
>JAQTLI010000063.1:513-10303 GCA_028714995.1 Methylobacter sp.
CATGTCAAAAACCGATTCTGTACGCGTTAAAGCAGCCTCATCTGCAAATAACGACTGTTCCTTTTGAAAATTGATTAAGCGAATTTTACCCACACCCTGAGGGGTATCAGCTGTTTTTACAACTATTGTTGTTGACCCCTCGCCAACCTTGACCGCAATCTTCTCCAAAGCTGCGCCGGAATCATCCAGCACCAAAGGTTGTTCACCCAATGGGTATTTAAGAGATGGAGTAATAACACGCACATTGTTTGGATAAGTAACTTTGTATTGATGTTTTACGACGACTGCCCGGCCATCAGACAAACCGTAAATCACCGCACCCTCGTTGACAGGGCTGCCCTGTGAAAAACTGACGATATGCGCACCCTCGGGTATCGCAACCGCTTGTATTGAAATTGTTTTGCCTGTGGCTGCCTCAAAAAACACCACCTGCCCGCTGTCAGTAAACCGGGCCGCCACTTTATTTTGCTCTTCCATTTCCAGCAGTAACGTGCTGCCCAACGTTTTTTCCGGCACATCATATAAACTGACCGGCTCCGCTTTCGCCGATATAAATAAGGGAAAAACCACATACAGCAAATAAAAGAAAATCAGCACTATAGCGACAATCACGCCAAGTCCACCAGCCACCACACCATAACGGGCCAATAAATCCTTTATTAACCGCCATCGCTGATAATATTGACTAGACGATTTTTCCATAATTGAGGGATATTTTATGCGTGTGTTTATTTCAGACATACGGAGATACTGGAAATGAAATGTGACAATGATACCAAAAAACCAGAAAAAAAATTGGCCAAGATTCGCAATGCAAATCTCAGCCGCTTTTTTGTCCAAATCAACCTTAATTTTATGAGGAGGAAGATATCAGGTTAATTCAGTCCAACATCCTTGTCTATGCGTCCTTGCACAACAATTAAGTCCTTGTTCTAAAAACAATCCTTAATCTGAACCTTTATTTAAGCGTAGCCATTACTTTCTCGACAACTTTCCCATTGAGAGGGATAAATCCATCTTTTATAACCACTTGCTGACCAGTTTTAGATAACACCATTTTGATGAATTCATTTTCTAACGGTGCTAGTGGCTGATTTGGCTTCTTGTTGACATAAACATACAAATAGCGTGTCAAAGGATAAGTGCCGGCGATTGCATTTTCAGGCGTCGCTTCAACAAAAGTTGTTGTGCCTTTTTTTGCCAAAGGCACCATCTTGACGCCCGATGTCGTATAACCCATACCGGAGTAACCAATGCCGTTAACCGATGAAGTGACTGACTGAACCACGGAAGCTGAACCTGGCTGCTCGTTTACATTGTTTTTGAAGTCACCCTTACATAAGGCGTGTTCTTTAAAATAGCCGTAAGTACCGGAAACAGAGTTACGTCCGTACAACTGGATACTTTTTGCTCCCCAAGCGGCAACACCTGCATCACCCCAAGTTTCAATATCTTTTGCTCCGCCACATTTGCGTGTAGAAGAAAAAATCGCATCAACCTGCTCCATAGTCAGGCCTTTGACCGGGTTGTCTTTGTTAACAAGAACAGCCAGCGCATCAATCGCCACTGGAATAGCTGTCGGTTTATAACCGTATTTATTTTCGAAGGCTTCAATTTCATCATCCTTCATATCGCGACTCATAGGCCCCAGGTTTGACGTTCCCTCTGTTAAGGCAGGAGGCGCAGTAGAAGAACCCGCCGCCTGAATCTGGATATTCACGTTAGGATAAGCGCGGTTAAATTCTTCCGCCCACATCGTCATCAGATTTGCCAATGTATCAGAACCAACGCTGGACAAGTTACCGGAAATGCCGCTGGCTTTTTGGTACTCAGGAACACCCGCATCGACTGTTTGAACAGCACCCGCAACACCGCTGACCAGTGCGGCAGAAATAAAACCCATCGCCGCAACCAGCGATTTTGTTTTAAAAGATAATTTCATGATTAACTCTCGAATTAATTTAAGTGGGGCTATTATGCAAACACAACATGACAAGAATATTACAATAGTCCTTTTTTTGCTATCGACTTCATGGACAGATATTTGCTCCAATATCTGCATTCACCACATCCTTGTGGATTATGCAGGAACTGCGTAGCTGTATGCCGAGCGAACACCAAGCCAACCAAACGGATCATTTCATGATTCAAACCGTCATTAAATATTAATACCTCCCTAAAGATTTAAACTTTGGAGCGTTCCCTAATCCATCACCCATCAAAAATGCCCCTACCTTTTTACCTATGCTTATAATTAAGTAATATTGCTTTTGCTTAACCCGAGGGCAATGCAAAACCGAAGTGGATTACATTCATTCGATATTATTGTATTATTCGAATGTATGTTGTTTCATTAATGGTTGCTAGGCTATTGTTTGGGCATTTTATTTTGCAATTAAGAAACATATGCCTGAACTTAATAAACATGACCATCTTTTTTCAAACCTACGCCTGCTTCAGGTATAAATATTATGAGTAATTCAAAGTTAATAATCTGTTTTTTATTAAGCTTTTTTTTGGCCGCATCGCTTGCCGGTTGCGCAGGAGGGGCTAAACATGAAAGCACCGGAGAATATTTAGATGATTCCGTCCTTACTACCAAAGTTAAGACTTCAATATTAGGTGACTCCAAGCTTAAACTGTTACAGATCAACGTTGAAACATATAAAGGCGTTGTTCAACTAAGCGGATTTGTCGCTTCCAAAAGTGCCGCAGACAAAGCTGTAGAACTCGCATGAACGGTTAATGGCGTCAAGTCAGTTAACAACAGCCTTATAGTGAAATAACTGAACCCTTATTTCCGAATCACCAGCAAATGGCATAGCAAAAAGATGCACGGGTTTAACCTCTAACTTAAACCCGCGTGTTATGACGGTTAATCTTCTAATAAGACTGAATGACCCCAAGGTCATCATGACCGTTCACGGGATTATCGGGCGACTTGCACCGAGCAATTGCTGATAATGCTGCAAAAAATGGTAGAATGTTTTTAGTCGCAATCCAATGCCATCTTTTGTCCATGCCCAATACGTTAAAGCTCCCGCTTGAGTCACTGAAACTAAAAATTGATTTGACTGGCTTTGAATTCCCGGAAGCCCCCAAGCTAGAAGGTACCATTTTAGGTCAATCCAGAGCTCAATCTGCGCTGGAATTTGGCGTCGCCATGTCTAATCCCGGTTATAACATTTTTGTAATGGGAGAGCCTGGGTTAGGTCGGCTGTCCATGATTACCCATCATCTAAATACAATTGCTCAAACGCTGCCCGCACCACCCTCCTACGCTTATGTCAATAATTTTGATAACCCGAGAGAGCCTGTTTCAATTGAATTGCCTGCCGAACATGGACAAGCTCTCAGCAAAGACATCGAAAAGCTAATTGATAATCTGCTGGCTACCTTTCCCGCTGCCTTTGAAAGTCCAACTTATCAGCAAAAAAAGGGGGCTATTGAGCGTCATTTTAACCAGCGCTACAACAATGCCCTTGATTTGGTTGAAAAAAAGGCCCAGTCCTTAAACACCGCCCTGTTCAGAGAGGGCGAATCGATTTCTTTCTCGCCTATCCGTGATAATAAAACACTGGATGAGGATCAATTTACCCAATTGCCGCTGCCGGAACGAGATATTTTTCATAAGCACGTTGAAGAACTGGAAGAATATCTGGGCAATGTATTGCTGGAATTACCCCAATGGCGCAGAGCCATGGTTGAAAAAATCAGGCAACTGGATAATGACACAATCAGCCTGGCGATAGATCCGTTGTTTTCAGAACTGAATGACAGCTATCAAAATATTGATGATGTCATCACGTTTTTATCAGAAATCAAAAAAAACTTAAGCCAAACCATTACCGATTATCTAATGCCCAGCCGGACATTAGAACCCGGAGACAATACTGCAAAACGGCTCATGCTGACCGAGTTGTACGCGCCCAATATTCTGGTCGATAACAATCAGGAAAGCGGAGCGCCGGTTATTTATGAACCGCATCCCATCTATCAAAACCTGTTTGGCCGCATTGAATATGTCAGCGACCAGGGCACATTAGTCACCAATTATCGAAAGATTTGCGCTGGTTCATTACATAAGGCCAATGGCGGTTATTTAATTCTCGACGCAGAAAAGCTACTGACTTATCCTTTTGTCTGGGAAGGTCTTAAACGCGCACTACAATCAGGTCGAGTTGAAATCGAGTCGCCTTATTCAGAACTGGGCATTAACACCATCACGCTCAAACCCGAAGTTATCCCGCTAAACGTCAAAGTAATTCTGGTTGGCTCCAGGGACATTTACTATCTATTGGAAGAAATGGACAGTGAATTTAACGAAATGTTCAGGATTCTGGCCGACTTTGATAGCTACATTACTCGCACCGATGAATCCATGCAGCGGTTTATATTGTTAATGATTAAACAGGCCGCAGATTCCGGGGCAAAGCCATTAACTCGCGCCGCCATTGAAGGCTTGATTGAACACAGTTGCCGGCTTTCAGAGCATCAGCATCATTTCTCTGCCCGCATCAATAATTCGCTGGAAATTATTGGCGAAGCAAACCTGTTCTGCAAACAAGCCAATAACGATCAAATTGATCGATTGCATATTGAGCAAGCCTTGGCGGCAAGAGAGCACCGTAACGGCAGGATGTCTCAAATCATTCTCGAAGAAATGCTCGACGACACAATTCTGATTGATACCGAAGGCGAGGCCATAGGCAAAATCAACGGCTTAAGCGTTCTGGAAGTAGGCGGCAGCAGCTTTGGCGCGCCAGTACGGATTACCGCCACGGTTTATCCCGGCTCCAGAGGCATCGTTGATATTGAACGGGAAGCCGAGCTAGGCCAGGCCATCCACTCAAAAGGCGTGATGATTTTAACAGGCTATCTGGGTCATTCTTACGCCCAGCAGTTTCCTTTGGCCATATCCGCCAGTATCGCTGTTGAACAATCCTATGGTTATATTGATGGTGATAGCGCCGCATTGGCCGAACTTTGCTGCCTTATTTCCGCCCTCACCCGGACACCGATTAAACAATCTTTTGCCATTACCGGCTCGATCAATCAATACGGCGAAGTTCAGGCGATTGGCGGAGCTAATGAGAAAATAGAAGGGTTCTTCCGGCTTTGTCAGGCAAGGGGTCTTAATGGGCAACATGCCGCTATTATTCCTGCCGCCAACAAACGTAACCTGATGTTAAAACAAGAAGTTATTGATGCAGTTGCGCAAGGACTCTTTGCGATTTATGCAGTTTCAAATGTAGATGAAACCTTGGAATTATTAACCGGACAACTGGCTGGTGCTGTAAATAGTGAAGGTTTGTACCCGGAAAACAGCATTAATTATAAAGCCATCTCCCGGTTAAAAGAGATTTCAGATATGACTGAAGATAATGATGATAAAGAGGAAGGTGAGGGGGTTTAAGAACCCGTTACCTGCCTAGACAAGGGGTAGGTCATAAAGGGCGAGCCGCCGGCCGCCCCTACAGAAGGGTGGGGGCTCTAGCGCCCAGTCTCCGTGACTATTGTATCAATACCGTTTTGCCTTAACCTCGCCCGAATGCTACTAACACTGGCCATCCGGTCATAAGGCCCCATTTTGACCCGATTCCAAGTCACATTGCCAATTTTTGCCTTTTCAACTCTGGATTCAATCCCCATCAAAGCAAGTTTTGCCCTTAAACTGTCGGCATCTTTAAATTCTCTGAATGAGCCAGCCTGCATAATATAGCTCGATTTTTTTGCCTGACCCACTCGCTCTTCCCGTGCACGGGTATTAATTTCATAATCCGGCACCACAACTTCTTTTTCAGGCAAGATGGTGTAAAAATCAAACTGTGGTAGCACAGGTTCCGGAACTGGAGCTGGTACCGGTTTTGCCGCTGCTGTAGGCTTGGGTAATTCTGGCTCCGGTTTTTTCTCATGCTTGGGTGCTTCCTTTTTTACAACCTCAGGCTTTATCGGTATAGCTTGTGAAATCTGCTCAGGTTTTACTTGATTCGGACCTGTGCTGCGTAAATAAACCAGAAAGACTACAAACAAAATAATCAGCGCAGTAATCAGCATCCATTTCCACAGACCAACGCGTTGCCGTTGGTCTAATGACTGTCTGCGGGGCGCTTTATTTCCACCCTGCGCTCTGTGTTTGTAATCTCTAGCCATCACATGGATTCAGGTGCAGTGATTTTCAGCAAGCCTAATCCATTCGCCAATACCTGTTTTACAGCGCAAATCAGATTGAGTCTTGCCTCGCGAATTTTCGCATCATCGACAAGGAATTGATGCGCATTGTAATAAGTATGGAACTCATTCGCCAGTTCACGCAAATATTGAACCAGCTGATGCGGCTCATATTGCAACGCGGCTCGTTCCAGCATTTCAGGATAGCGCGCTAGTGTTCCAAGCAGATTGGTTTCGTGCTCTTCAGTCAACAGGGTCAGGTTTTCCATACCCAGCAGCAAATTTCTTTCCCAACCCTTTTCATCCAATTGGCGCAACACGCTACATACTCTGGCGTAGGCATATTGCACATAAAATACCGGATTCTCATTGGACTTGGAGGTCGCCAGTTTCAGGTCAAAATCCATGTGCTGTTCTGACCTGCGCATCACGTAAAAGAAGCGCGCCGCATCTTTGCCGACTTCATTACGCAATTGCCGCAGTGTGACAAACTCGCCGGAGCGGGTCGACATCTGCACCTTTTCTTCGCCACGGTAAAGCGAGGCAAACTGCACCAGCAGCACTTTCAACTTGGAGTCATCAGCACCTAATGCCTGAATGGCTGCCCTGACGCGGGGGATATAGCCGTGATGATCAGCTCCCCAAATATCGATAATCTGATCAAATCCTCGATCAAGCTTGTTCATGTGATAGGCAATATCAGAAGCAAAATAGGTAGATTGCCCATTTTCCCGAACCACAACGCGGTCTTTTTCATCGCCTAATTTGGCAGATGCAAACCAGGTCGCACCATCCTGCTCGTAAAGATGGCCGCCGGCACGCAAGCGCTCCAGCGCTTTTTCCACCGAACCGTCATCCATCAGTTGGCGCTCTGAAAACCATTCCTGGTATTCAACGCCAAATTCGCTCAGGTCAATCCTGATGTCTTCCAGAATGGTATTTAAACCGATTTGAAAAAAGTCCTGATATAACGGCATCCCCAACAAGGTTTTAGCGCGGGCGATTAGCGCATCGATATGCTCTTCCTTATCACCGCCCACCGGTTCATCGGGCGGTATATCTTCTAATACCAGTTCTGCAGGCCTGCGGTACTCATTGCTCGCATTTTTATGGATATCCCTAGCTATATCGCGCGCATATTCACCACGATACGCATTGCTGGGAAAATGTACCAGCTCTCCGCATTCTTCCAGATATCTCAGCCAGATACTGGTAGCGAGTATATCCATCTGCCGGCCGGCATCATTTACGTAATACTCGCGATGCACATCAAAACCGACCGCCTCCAATAAATCCGAGACCGCCGAGCCGTAAGCGGCTCCGCGACCATGCCCGACATGCAACGGTCCGGTAGGATTGGCTGAAACAAACTCAACTTGAACCTTTTTACCCGCACCGGCATTACTCAAGCCAAATTCACGGCCTTCATCATGAATTTGCCTGATAATCTGAAACTGAAAATTCGGATCTATAAAGAAATTGATAAAGCCCGGCCCTGCCAGCTCAACCTTGGTAATAGCAGCATCGTGGGGCAACGCGGCAATCAGCTTTTCAGCCAACTGGCGTGGATTTGATTTTGTCGGCTTCGCCAGTATCAATGCCAGATTTGAAGCAAAATCACCGTGCTGTGCATCACGGGTGCGGTCAATAGTAATATTCGGGATTATTTCCTGATCAAGAACACCTTCTGATTTAAGTGTTTCAACGGCTTGCAGGATAAGTTCCTCTATCTTTTTTTTCATTGCTTCAATGCGTAGGTTGGATCAAATAAACAGACGTGCATTATCCCTTAATATCATCCGATTATCCATTCCATCAACATTAATACAGATCCACCGGATCGACATCCAGCGACCAACGCACTTTTTTTGCCTGTTTGAGTTTTTCTATTTCCGGCATCAGCGCATCGAGCAAGGCATGCAACTCTGGTCGTTTGGCACTTTGAAACAGTACTTGATAGCGGTAAAGACCCGCACGCCTGGCCATGGGTGCAGCAACCGGCCCCAAAATCCGGGTATGGCCTTTATTGAATTTTTCCGCTAACTCTATGACCGCATGAAGAAAAATCTGCGGCATCTGCACGTCAACAGCTTGTACTCTTAATAACGCCTGATAACTATAAGGCGGTAATGACGCCTCTTTCCGCTCTGCCAATGCCATTCTGGCAAAACTCTTATACCCGGACCTGATTAACGTTGTTAATAATGGATGATCAGGCTGACGGGTCTGCATAATGACTTTGCCGAGCTTTTCAGCCCGTCCCGCACGGCCTGAAACCTGCACGATCATTTGCGCCAGTTTTTCGGCAGCATGAAAATCAATGCTGAACAATCCGCTGTCTACATCCAGTATCGCCACCAGCGTCACATTGGGGAAGTGATGGCCTTTAGCCAGCATTTGCGTACCCAGAATAATATCCACCTCACCCTGATTTATTTGCTTCAGATAGCTTTCCAGTGAGCCTTTGCGCTGCGTGGAATCGCGATCTAAACGCACTATGGTTTTATCTGCAAATAATTCAGCCAGCACTTTTTCGACCCGTTCAGTGCCCAGTCCCAGTGGCGTCAATTCACCGGTTTTGCAGGCAGGGCACTGCTTAATCAGGCGCTGCTCCTGACCGCAATGGTGGCAACGCAACAGGCCTTCATCGTGATGAATCACCAGATTGGCATCACAGCGACGGCAGCGTGCGACCCATCCACAGCCGTGGCAAATCAGCGTCGGAGCAAATCCGCGCCGATTCAGGAACAGCAATACCTGTTCATTTTTTGCCAGGGTTCTTTTAATCTCGTCAATGAGCGATTCGGATATGCCCTCCTGCATTCTTTTATTCCGTATATCGAACAGTTGTAAGACAGGCTCTATCGCATTCCCCGCTCTTTCCGGCAGATGCAGCAACCGGTAGCGCTGCTGATCGACGTTATGCAGGCTTTCCAGAGAAGGCGTGGCAGAACCCAGCAGAACGGGAATATTCAACATTTTACCACGCACCACGCCGACATCCCGGGCAGAGAAACGAAAGCCTTCCTGCTGCTTGAATGAAGCATCATGCTCCTCATCCAGAATTATCAATCCCGGATTTTTCAATGGCGTAAATAAGGCGGATCTCGTGCCCAATAAAATGGAGCATTCACCCTGCTGCATTTTGAACCAGGCTATCTGCCGTTGCCGATCGGTTAATTTGGAATGCGAAACAACAATGCTTACCGAAAAGCGCTGTCTGAAACGCTCTTCAAGCTGAGGAGTCAGGGTAATTTCCGGCAATAGCACCAAAACCTGCTGGCCTCGCTCCAGCACGGAGCGAATAATCTGCATATACACTTCTGTTTTGCCGCTGCCGGTAACGCCCTCCAATAAAAAAACACCAAACCGCCCCAAACAATCACATACCGCATCTATCGCTGCCTGTTGTTGAGAATTGCATTGCAGAGCCTCATCCCTGATTACGGATAGAGCGGTATTTACTCTGGAATCAGGCCGCCCAATCTCCAGCAATTGCTTGCCTATTAACTGCTTTACCGAAGGCCGCCAGTTTTCATTCCATACAGACAGCTCAGTTTCAGACAGGCTCAACGGATGATGTTGAAATTTTTCCAGCACACTTTTTTGCTTGGGTGAG
>JAQTLI010000064.1 GCA_028714995.1 Methylobacter sp.
GATTGTATCCGCATACTGGAATTAACGGAGCAGGTTGCAGTCGCGGTGTTGTTGGCCAGTGTCCAGGGCGTGGAATTGCGCGGCAATGTGGAGGCGCTAAGTCCGGATCTTAAAAATACCGTTGAGCAAGTGCGACAGCACAGTCCGTTTTTAAGCACAGACCGGGCATTGGAACAGGAGCTGCGGCTGTGTCTGGAATTGATACGCAAACAGCATTGGCATCTTTATGACTAAAGGCATTCACCACATCTCAATCGATATACAAATCCCTTTCCATGATGTCGATATGATGGAAGTGGTCTGGCACGGGCATTACGCAAAATATTTTGAAATTGCACGCTGCGCGTTACTGGAAAAGATCAATTATAACTATCCGCAAATGCGAGATTCAGGCTATGCATGGCCGGTTATTGATCTCAGGATCCGTTATGCGAAACCGGCGGTGTTCGGACAGGTAGTCACCGTAAGCGCTGAAGTGGGTGAATGGGAAAACCGGCTGAAAATAAATTACCTCATCATTGATAAACGCACGGGATCAAGGCTGACCAAAGGTTATAGCATTCAGGTGGCCGTTGATATGCAAACTAAGGAAATGTGTTTTGAATCGCCCGCTGTTTTGTTTGAAAAGCTGGGTGTGGCGGTTTCTTGATGATCCTGAAAGCGCTCCTGCTGTTTCTGCTGTCATTCGGTCACAGCTATGCTGGCGATTTGCTTGCCCAAATTAATGCCCGCTTGGTGAAAACAGTTATTACCAATGGCAATTTTCAACAGGAAAAACAGTTGAAAATCCTGAGCAGGCCGTTAATTTCGACCGGTGTGTTTACCTATCATCAAAGCAAAGGCGTAATCTGGAAAACCCTGACTCCGGTTGTTTCATTATTGCTGGTGAATCAGTCGCACCTGTTGACTAATCAGGGCGAGCAAGCGGTGCCGGCGGCTTTTGGCCGGGTTTTTCAAGCCATGTTGGGCGGCGATTTAACCCAATTAGCCGATGATTTTGCTATAACCGGCACGGATCAAAAAGCCTCCTGGCAATTGCAGTTAAAACCCAAAGATGAGCTATTGCAGAAAATAATCAGCACCATAGTCTTGTCAGGCGACAATGAGCTGCGTCTTTTGGAAATACAAGAAACCAGCGGCAATATAACGCACATTAAATTTGATCAAATCACCCACCCCATGCAATTAACCCGTGAACAAGAGTCGGATTTTGAGCGCTTATCACCCTAAGGCAACCGCGTGGCTTTGGCTGCTGGGGATGATTTTAATCAGTATCTTAGGCATTCAGGCGCTGACCAGAGACTGGCTGGAAACCGGGTTTCTGGCGTTATTACCGGTCACCGAGCAAAAGCCTGAAGTCGCCAAAGCGGTTCAGCAGCATAATGAGCTGATTACTCGCAAAGTTATTTGGCTGACCGGTGCAAGCACCTCTCAGGCAGCGATTGCCCATGCGCAACAGCTTAAGCAGAACACGTTGCAAAGCGGCCTGTTTAAAAGCGTGGTGCTGGAGTTACCGCAGCAGCAATATATCAAAAGTTATCAGCAATTATTTCCGTATCGCTATCAGTTACTTGATGCCCAGACGCGTGGCATATTAAGCAAGAATCCCAAGGACTTGATCAGCCAAAATCTGGAAATTCTTTATAGTCCGATCGGGCAAATGCAAGCGGCCAATCTTGAGCGCGATCCCTTGTTATTATTCAGCCGCTATTTTGATGCCCAGAACCCGATCAAACTTAATCTGGAGCAGGGCATTGTTGTGTTGCATGACCAGCAACAAAATTGGGCATTGCTGATAACGGAATTGAACGACAGCAATCTGCAGCTGGATAAGCTGGAAACCTTGCTGGATCTGGTCAACAGCTCGCAAGCCCAAGTGCAGGCGGCTGGTGGTGAATTAATGGTTACCGGTATGCCGCTGTTTACAGCGCATGGTTCGGAAACTGCCAAACAGGAAATTTCCACGGTCGGCGTAGGCTCCAGCGTGGGCATTCTTTTAGTAATGCTGCTGACCTTTCGCAGTCCAAGGCCTTTGCTGTTATCGTTTCTGGCAATAGGCAGCGGCATGTTCGCGGCTTTGGTGGTCAGCATTCTGTTTTTTGGCAAAATACACATTATTACCCTGGTCTTCGGCGCAAGCTTGATTGGCGTCGCCGATGACTATGCACTCCATTTTTGTTGTGACAGTTTCGGTTCGAAAGACTGGAATCCGCGCCGGGGATTAAAGTTTATTCTGCCGGGGCTAGCCATTGGCCTGTTAACCAATCTGTTAAGTTATGCGGGTCTGGGTTTTTCGCCTTTTCCCGGCCTGCAGGAAGTTGCCTTGTTTTCGGCAATCGGTTTATTAGTCGCCTGGCTTACCGTGGTTTTGCTGTTCCCCCTGCTGCTAACAGGATTCAAGCCAGAACATGAACCCCGGTTACTCAAGCTGTCAACTTACTGGCAGCAGCACTGGCCGGACTGGATGTTAAAAAACAAGCGCTGGCTGATTTTGGTTTTACTGGTTTTTATAATTGGTGGAATCTGGCAGCTGACACCGCAGGATGATGTTCGCTTACTGCAATCGGCTTCCCCGGAACTCATGAAAACGGCCGATAAAATCAGGGAATTGTTTCCCGTGAGCCAGGACAACCAGTTTTTTCTGGTGTCAGGGAAAGACCAGAATGACTGGCATCAAAATGAACAGCGATTGCTTAACAGCCTAAAGCCTTTACAACAGCAGCAGGTGCTTAAAGCTTACCAGGGCCTCAGTAGTTATTGGCCGGATGAACGCAGTCAGCAGGAAAACTATCGCTTACTCAAGCAGACGATGTATGACTCGGGCCTGCTAAAACAGTATATGGCCGATCTGGGGTTTAGCGAGGATGCAGTTAAAGCCGAACTCAAGCAGTTTAAGGATTCGGAAAACAAATCGATTTCCTTGCCGGAATGGCTGGCGACTGCCGATGAAGCCAAGCAATCATTATGGCTGGGTTGTGATTCAGTTCGCTGTCAAAGCATAGTGTCATTAACCGGCATAAACGATTTTTCGGCATTATCGGCGCTGCAAAGTTTGCAGGGCGTCAGTCTGGTTGACCCAGTCGGTGACTTATCCGCGCTGTTTGAGCGCTATAGGCTCAGAGCCAGCGCCTTGTTGATTGCGGTTTACGGGCTTGTTCTGCTGGGGCTGGGATTGAAATTTGGCTGGCGCAATGCCTTAATCATAACCTCGGTGCCTGTGGTGGCGGTGCTGGTTTCGCTGGCCACGTTGGGCTGGTTTGACCAGCTGTTTAGCCTGTTTAATTTATTTGCGCTTTTGCTGGTGCTGGGCATAGGCATTGATGATGCCATCTTCTTTTTCATAGCCGCTGACAAGCGCGACAGCACCTCGCTGGCGGTTACCATCTCCGCATTAACCACTTTATTGGCTTTCGGCTTGTTGGCGGTCAGCTCCACAGAGATCGTTCATGCCTTTGGCTTTACCGTCGCTGTCGGCATTCTGACGGCGCTTGTGCTTTCGCCGTTGGTGGGGCGGGGTTTGGGGAAGCAACACTAAGCCGCCGTTTTTATTGCCAGCGTCAGAATAAAGTCGGTTTCTATTTCGAGGCCTTCAACTTCTTTAATGGCTTGCTGAACGCTCTCATTCGCCCGCCATGCAAAAGGCGTCATCTGCAACAGGGCAATTCTCTGTTCGGGATTCGGGGTAATTTTATAACTGATTCGCTGTTCAGTGAGCCGTTCAAAGCCTTGTGGCAATATAGTTTTCGGGGCGTGTTCCTTGACATCGGCATAGATGAATTCTTTCAATTGCCACAAATGGCGCGGGCCTGGAGTCACTATCAGCAATAGCCCCGAGGGTTTGAGTACCCGTTTGAGTTCATCGTCATTTGATGGGGCGAATACTCTCAGCACAAAATCAAAATACTGATTGGCATAAGGCAAACGGTTTGAACTGGCGACTATAAAGCGGGCAGGGGGCTGTTTTTTGGCGGCGGCGGCGATGCCGACTTTGGCGATGTCAATGCCATGCAAGGCAACAGGTCCGCATTGGGCTGCAATTTGCCGGCTGTAATAGCCTTCGCCACAGCCCAGATCCAGCAGGCGCATTGGTTTGTGTGCATCGACCATCATCGCCACTGCTTTGGCCATCGGTTCATAAAACCCTGCTTCCAGAAACTCGCGCCTGGCCATCATCATTTGCTTGCTGTCACCGGGCTCGCCGGAATGCTTGTGCTGTACTGGCAAAAGGTTCAGGTAGCCTTCTTTGGCAAGGTCAAAGCTGTGCCGGTTCTGGCAATGATAGCTTTTGGCTGATTGATGCAGATGCAGGGGTTCCCCGCAAAGCGGACATAGATAACAGGGCATTTGGAATATGAGTGACGGGTTTTTAAGCTTATTAATGTTAGCGTCTGTGCCGCGGAGGGCGTTTCAGAATATCCCAGACCGAATGTAGATTGGACTCAGGTACAGACAACAGCAAGGTGATTATTATTTCTTCAAGGGCGGCAAGGATGCAGATCACAGCCGCGACCCGGAACGGCCACACCGGGCCACCCAGAAACATGACATATAAGGTTAGGCCCATGGATAATGCGGCAAGTTTTACTCCCACGGTATGATAGCTGGTAAAACGCCCGAACTTGTAAATGCCTGCAAAGGCCGGTAACAGGACACTTGCCACAATCAGACCGACATAGATCATTTCCCTTCGCACCATATCCGGCCACAACCACCAGCAGCAGATCGCAATGGTGAGGTAAGTGATCACATCCGCCCAGCTGTCTAGGGTGGCGCCAAACTGGGAAACTTGCCCGGTCAACCGGGCGGCCATGCCGTCCAGCATGTCAGTCAGAAAAGCAACCGCCAGCAGGCTCATAAAGGCAATGCCATGGCCATGCCATGCCAGCCATAGCAAGACTGGGGCGGCGACAAATCGAAATCCTGTGAGCAGATTGGGCAAGGTCAGTCTGGACTGTTCGGAGTGCTGGTTGCTGTTCATAATGTAAATGAGGCAATTAAGGGGGCATGATCTGAAAGCTTGTGCCATGGCGCGTGGGTAAGCGGTTCACACGACACAGGGATTAAACCGCGATAATAAATACGATCCATTGGTAAAAAGGGCAACCAGGATGGAAAGGATCGCGCATAGCGTCCGTGAGTTTCGTGAAAAACCTCCTGCAAGCCAAGATGATCATGAAAGAATCGTTCAGCCTGCCCCATCCAGTCGTTAAAATCGCCGGCTATGATTAAGGGTGCATCATGCGGCACATGACTGTCCATGCGGTCACACAGCTTACTTATCTGCAGGCGGCGCTCTTTACCCGTCAACCCGAAATGAATGCAAACAATATGCACATCCTGATCATTCTGCGGAAGACGGTCGCATCGGTTCCCTACCGCTTGCGACACTTCTGACTTCCAGGGAGGGAGGAAATGCCGAGGACTGCCGGGAGCAGTCTCGGCCACCATCCCTGACAGTCGTATGACGCCATGTAACATACTGCGGCTGGCCCAGGGGAAGGGGGATACATTAATATTTTCCCAGTGCTCAAAGGGAAACTTGCTCAGGATGGCATTGCCGTGATGACCGGCATTATAAATCGCGTTCTTGCCATAAGCGTAGAAGGGCCAGGTGTTGTCAGCCAGAAACTCAAGTTGTGACAGAACGGGCCAGTCCAGGATTTTTTTTTCATGGCGCTGGTGCTCGCCCTGCATTTCCTGCAAAAACAACAAATCGGCATCGGCGGCTATCAACGCTTCCCGGATCTGATGTAATACAAACCGCCGGTTACCTACATTAAAACCTTTATGAATATTGTAGGTTAGGACCCGCAATCCTTTCTCTTTCATAGGCACTCTGTTTCTCTGTGTAGTTATCTAATAAGGCCGCTTTCGGATATGCAATCGATAAAGTACCGGTGACATATATTCCTCGATCAGGAAAAAAAGCCCCACTATCAGCACTATGTCTGGTAGCTCCAATCCAAGAGGCTCTTTTAATAACCATATCGGCAACAATGATTCCGGTATTGTATCAAGTCCCCGCGCCCGGCTGCTTTCAACACGCCCCAACCGGCGTTTGATAAAGCTGGCCAGCAAATCGCCGGCCATGGCCATAATACCGAACAATACACCAATCAAAGGCTCTATTCCGCATAAAATGGCTGCCGCTGTTGTAAAGCAAACGGCTGAAAACAAGCCGCGCCAGGTTTTGGTGTTGCCAAACAAGCGATGGCCGTCGCTTAGTTTAAGCCCCTTATCCACCGGCCATGCCCAGCGTTTACCCAGCATTTTATTGGCCAGTACCGGCGCGCCATTCGCAGCAACCAGCAATATTACAGCCTGAATAATGCAATACAAACACAATGACGGAGCAGTCATGCCAGATCCTTTTATTTAGGCATTAAAACGGGTGCGAACGATAACATCATTTAATAGGTGTGCAGGTTGATATCATTGCATTAAAACAACAATGGAACTTTACCGTCTGTGTTTTTTATCTCTTTATTCATAGGTATCTGCACAGTCTCCAAACTGAATCACTGCCATTAAGTTTAAATTGTGGGCGCGAATTCAACCATAACTATTTTCGGCTTAACTTAATGGCTGTGCCTGTTTGAGATGGCTGGTAGGGCAACAACATGGAGAGCAATGCAGGAGCAGGGTAGCGGTGTGCTGCGGGGGAGTGGTTTTGATCTCATCATCCCATTCCTCTTCTGCCGTATGTTCTATTTGTATTTAAAACCGAGGGCGGACCCACAAAATGGCGCTAAACCTAAAAGCCTGTGTTTGGTAGGCGACGTTTTTCTCTGTCCACACACAACTATGCCTATGGCATACAGCTGGCTTTTAAATCAGGCGCATCGACTGAATCTGCGCGAGCGCTATCGGATGATTCAACGATGCCGCTTTGGCAATCCACATAATGGCAAGATTATTGTCTTTAGGTAAGCCGTTACCCTCCAGATAACAATGCCCCAGCAAGTGCATGGCATCGGCAAACTGCTGCGTTGCCGCCAATTCCAGCCAGTAAATGGCGCTTTTAGGCTTGTTGTTTTCCAAAAAAACCAGCGCTAACTCATTTTGTGCTTTTGCAGTTCCCGAGTCGGCACTTTTAATAAGCTCGATATCATCCGGGTCAAGGGCAATGCAGATGTCGGGTTTGATCGAATCGAGGCAGATCATTGTTTTGTAGTGATCCTCATTATTGTCCGCGCACTTTATACTGCCATCGGCAATGCGGCGTCTTAGGGTGCGCACACTCTGTTCGGTTAAGGTGGCGGCTGCTTGAAGGCTTACGTGTTGCATGTTACATCCTTGAATTTATATGAGGGTAATGTGGTTGGCAGAGATTTTTGATCGGCATTTTTGTCATGGCAGAGCTTTTTGAGCGGCATTTTTGTCATGGCAGGGATTTTTTTATGACATTTTAGCATGGCAGTTTTTTTTGGCGGGCATTTCTGGCGTGGCAGGTTTTTTGACCGGCAAAGGTCGGATTACGCTCCTGCATAATCCACAGGGATGTGGCGAATGCAGGAATTGCAGGAGCAAATGTCTGCCCATGCAGTCGTAACCCGACCCACACAACTACCTGTTTTAATGGCGATTTTACGCCCTATTTAAAAATAGGACAACAATCGCCAGAGTTGTGGCACGGTAACTGCTTTAACCCTTGTGTAGTATTTAATCTTTTATAACAACAAGGAAACACGATGAAAACTCAAATGCAAAAAGCACAACAAGGTTTTACCTTGATCGAATTAATGATCGTGGTCGCGATCATCGGTATTTTGGCGGCGATTGCGGTTCCGGCTTATCAGGAATACACATTAAAAGCTAAATTTTCAGAAGTTGTGGCAGCTACGTCTGGGGTTAAAGCAGGTATTGAGATATGTGTTCAAGATGGAGCTTGTGCTCCAGCTGGCGTTCTAGGTAATGTCGCATTTGATTTTGGCGGAATCCCACAAGTCCCCCAAGCTTCTACTTATTTAGCAGCCGGTATGACAGTCTCTAACGTAGGTGTCATTACTGCAGTAGCAACTACTGCCGGTGGTCTAAATGCTCAAACGTACACGTTGACTCCAACACTGTTGGCAGATGGCAAATTAACATGGCAAAAAGGTGGAACTTGCTTGACTGGCACTCCAAGACTTTGCTGATAAAATCGGTTAGCAGGGTAGAGTGGGTAACAAAAGTAGGCGCTTTAGGCGACGTTTTTTCGCCCACTCGATTAACCGCATAACCGATCAAATCGCACCCTAACCCAAACCATCCAATCCTTCACGGGGTTGGGTGGTTTTTTTTTATGTTTTTGTTGCCCACCTATGCTTGGGAGGAAAAACACCAACCGTAAATAGACTCAGCCGATAAAGGACTGGAAGGCTGCGTTTAAACCATTTACCATACCGCGTCAGGGCAGGCGGTCAAAGCGCTTGCCTGATCCGTCTTTTAACTTCCAACACAATATTTGCGCATCCCTGTTTGCAGGGCTGTGCCATGAAAGGATTAACCTATGAGTAGTAACATTATTATTGAACATAACCCTGATGCAGCGCGGTTGAGCGAACTGGGTGTGTCCAAGTGGCCGACATGGTCGAAGGAAGTTTCGGTATTCCCGTTTGAGTTTGACGATCAGGAAACTGCCTACATACTTGAAGGTGAATGTGTAATCACGCCGAATGACGGCAGTGCACCGGTAGCTTTTGTTGCGGGTGATCTAGTGATTTTCCCTGCCGGTTTGTCTTGCATGTGGGAAGTAAAGAAGGCGTTGAAGAAACATTATTCGTATGACTGATAGAAGTTAATCGGGCGATTGCTTCTACAAATTACGGCTATTCAGATTGGATTTTGGATTGTTCGTTGTTTGAAGCCGTCTAGCGGTATCAGCAGTAGTTGGCTGGACTGACCAAGGAAACCCAGTATTCATTGCGAACACTGGGTTTTTGTCATATTAAGACACGATCAAATATTTTTAATTGTGCCTCTCAAGCCGTACTCTTCTAATTAAATCGACTTGTAAAAGCCCAATGCTTTGTTTAGCTCAGAAGCAGATTGTTCGGATTCGCCTGTTTTGGCGAATATCTGTCCTTTAATGGTGCTGTCATTTCCTTGTTTTACGATTTCTTCATTGCCTGTAATTGTCGCAGAAGATTCACGAGCCGCTTTCAAATGTAATTGAGCTGCAGCAAAATCACTTTTCTTTACTTCGGCAAGTCCAGCTTCAATATGCATAATAGTTTCATTGAGGCTGTTTGTTGGAGCCGCCACCGCTGCTGCTTCCTCGGCCAAAGCAATGCTGCTGGCGCCTAAAGAGATAGCCATAAAGAAAGTGATTGCTGTTTTTTTGATGATATTCATGATTTTTATAAAGCCTCTAGTGTAATTTCCAGACATCGCCTGAAAATAAATGGTTGAAAAGCAAATGCTTTTCTAACGACATCATATATGAATAGTCAGCTCTAATATACGGTCAATTTTAAATTTAAAAAATGTGGCCCGATAAAGTAGCAGTAATGGGGAGCTAAATAAGTATGCGGGATACGGTGACGAATATCGTGTGGCTGATCTCAATCGGCACTTGTTTTTCATGTTATTATTCGTTTATTTTGGGTTGTCGACGCTGGCATGTTAACTGCGTTTATAGGCACCATGGGTTGCGCTTAGAGGACATTAAGTCAAAATGGCAAATAATAAAATGTGTAAAGTCATCATTATTGGCGCAGGGCCTTCAGGCAGTATTGCCGGAGCATTGCTGCAGAACAAAGGTTATCAGGTAACCATTTTGGAGCGCCAGTTGTTTCCGCGCTTTAGCATTGGCGAAAGTCTGTTGCCGCAGTGTATGGAATTTATTCAACAGGCGGGAATGATGGATGCGCTTGTTAATGCAGGCTTTCAATATAAGAACGGGGCTTCTTTTGTACGTAGAGACCAGCATACTGAATTTTCTTTTGAGGACAAGTTTAGTCCGGGCATGGGTACCACCTTCCAGGTTCAGCGCGGGCGGTTTGACCAAATACTTGCCAATGAAGCGGAGCGCATGGGCGTTGATATTCAGTGGCAGATGGAAGTGATAGCCACCGACTTTTCAGCCGATAAACCCAAACTCACGGTGCGCAATCAGGCAGGTGAGGTGATGATTTATGAGGCTGATTTTGTGCTGGATGCCAGCGGCTTTGGGCGCATATTGCCCAAGTTGCTGGATTTGGAATCGCCTTCCGGTTTTCCTGTCAGGCAGGCCTTGTTTGGCCATATTGAAGACCGGATTGCTGATGCG
>JAQTLI010000065.1 GCA_028714995.1 Methylobacter sp.
TGCCCTATCTCAGACAATTGGTAAATTATTGAAGAAGTTTTTGAAAAACACTGAAGAAACGGAGCAGTTTGGTGCAGAGTTATGGGCGGAGTTGCCATCTAAGTGTTTGATTTTTTTATATGGTGATTTAGGCGCAGGGAAAACGACTCTGGTCAGAGGGTTTTTACGGGCGGCAGGTTATACCGGAGCGGTCAAAAGTCCTACCTATACCTTGGTGGAGGAATATACGATAGGTAATCGCAAAATATACCATTTTGATTTGTACCGCGTTGCCGATCCTGAAGAATTGGAATGGATAGGAATAAGAGATTATTTTGATAAGGACAGTGTATGTTTTATCGAATGGCCTGATATGGGAAAAGGATTTTTACCGGAACCGGATAGAGTCATTACTTTGGCTGTGGATGGCACCGGTCGATTACTGGATATGAGTGTTAACGTTAATGACTAAAAAATAAAAATAACAGATCTGGAAAAACAATAACATACTGCTATAATCTAATCAAGATTGTCACTTTGTGAGTTGTAGTCATGAGAATTTGCTGGAAAGTCATTTTTGTTTTCGGATTACAGTTATGGTCTGTAGCAGGGATAGCGCAGCAAATTAACGTTAATTCAATACGTTATGAGACTACGCCTGATCAGGCACAAATGATGCTTGATGTGACATCCTCGTCGGAGCAGCGGGTTTTTCTGATGGGGCATCCAGCAAGGTTAGTGATTGATATACGCAATGCCCGTTTAAAACAGCCATTAAGCCAACCGCCCGCATCCCATCCCCTGTTTTTCAAAGTTCGTAGTGCCGCAAGAAATGAAAACGATTTAAGAATTGTTGTAGATTTAAAAAGAGCGGTCAGCTCAAAAAACATGTCGTTAAGCTCAAATGACATGGGTGGACATCAATTAGTCATTGGATTATTGGATAAAGGTCCAGTAAAAAACGCAACGGTTGAAAACAGCGTTGCTGCTAAATCAATTGAGACTAAGCCAGCCGCTAGCAAAGAGATAGTTGCTAAAGCGACTGCCAGTAAACAAGTCGTAGAAAAAATAGTTGAAGAGCCTAAGAAAGTTGCCAGAAAAGACAGAAAAGTAAGTACAGCCATTCTGTCTGAGCCGACAAAAGTGGCTCAAAAAGGTAAAGGCATAGTCATTGCGATTGATGCCGGTCATGGTGGAAATGATCCCGGCGCTCACGGGATGCATGGTACCGAGGAGAAAAAGGTTACTTTTGCCATAGCCAAGAAACTTGCAGCACTAGTAAATAGTCAGCCAGGTATGAAAGCAGTCATGGTTCGTAAAGGCGACTACTTCGTCGACCTCAGAAAAAGAATGAAAATTGCCCGGGCAGCTAAAGCAGATTTATTCATTTCAATACACGCGGATGCCTTTCAAAACTCAACGGTTAAAGGCGCTTCCGTGTTTACTTTATCCAGTAAAGGTGCAACAAGCGAAGCTGCCCGGTGGCTGGCAAACAGCGAAAATGCATCTGACTTGGTAGGCGGTGTCAGTCTTAACGATAAAGAAGACGTATTAGCTTCAGTATTGCTGGATTTGTCGCAAACGGCGACACAAGAGGCAAGTGTGAATGTTGCAGGAAAAGTATTAAGAAACTTTGAAAGTATTGGCGAATTGCATCATGGATCTGTGCAAAAGGCCGGGTTTCTGGTATTGAAATCGCCTGATGTCCCGTCAATTTTGGTGGAAACAGCATTCATCTCTAATCCGTCAGATGAGCTGAAATTAGTTAATACTGCACATCAAACGAAAATAGCGTTGGCTATTTTCAATGGTGTGCGTAGTTATTTTAGTAGTGCAACCCCTGTAAGCAATGTAGCCGCACTGGATATGTGAACAAGCAACGGTATATCTCACCATTAAACTACCACGACATTACTCATTCATATAAAATACGCGTTTTGCTTTAGTTTGGCTGATGCGTATTCATTCACTCCCCACTCAACTTGTAAACCAGATTGCCGCAGGCGAAGTGGTCGAAAGGCCTTCTTCTGTAGTAAAGGAACTGGTTGAAAATTGTTTTGATGCAGGTGCCAGTCAAATCTCTATCGAAATCGAGCAGGGCGGCGCCCGACTGATAAAAATCAGGGATGACGGCTGCGGCATTATCAAAGAAGACTTGCCGTTGGCTTTATCCCGGCATGCGACCAGCAAAATAGCCACCTTAAAAGACCTGGAGCAGGTGGTCAGCATGGGTTTTCGAGGAGAGGCTTTGCCCAGCATCAGTTCGGTTTCAAGGCTCACGCTGATTTCACGTATTTGTGATGCCGATTGCGCGTGGAAGGTTGTTGCCGACGGCTCCGAGCAGGATTTTGACCCGCAACCCGACCCGCACCCGCAAGGTACCACCATTGATGTGCGTGACCTGTTTTACAATACTCCTGCCAGACGCAAGTTTTTAAAAACCGAAAAAACCGAATTTGCCCACATAGAAACCTTAATCAAACGCATGGCGTTGAGCCGTTTTGATATTGGTTTTTCCCTTTCGCACAACCAGAAGGGAATACTCAATCTAAAACCGGCGGCAACGGACAGTGAGCAGGAACAAAGAATTGCCGGCATCTGCGGTTCAGCCTTTATCGAAAATTCGGTAAAAATCGACTTTGCGGCATCAGGCCTGCAACTGACCGGCTGGGTAGGGTTGCCGACCTTTTCCCGCAGTCAGCAGGATATGCAGTTTTTCTATGTCAATGGTAGGCTGGTCAGGGACAAGCTCGTCTCCCATGCCGTAAAACAGGCTTATCAAGATGTTTTGTTTCATGGGCGGCATCCGGTTTTTGTCCTTTATCTGACGCTGGATCCCACGCTGGTTGATGTGAATGCACATCCGGCAAAGCTTGAAGTCAGATTCAGGGAAGGGCGCTTGGTACATGATTTCTTGTTCTCTGCGCTGCACAGGTCGCTCGCCGATTTAAGGCCAGGGCACAGCGTGGGTTCGAGTTTGGCTAGCGGTAACGTAACCTCTGATTTCGTTTCACTACCGCAAACACAATCCCATCCCGTTTTTGACGCCAAGCCGACTTATAGCCCAAGACCGCCGCAGCAAGCATCACTGCCTTTACAGGTAGAGGAACAAATACAGGCTTACGCATCGTTGTATCGGGCGCCAGAGCTGGTGCAGGAGCTCACGCAATCTCAAGTGGTTCAGCCGCTAGGCCATGCCATCGCGCATTTACACAATATCTACATTTTGTCCGAGACCCCCAACGGCGTCATTCTGGTTGATGCTCATGCCGCTCATGAAAGGGTCACCTATGAGCGATTAAAGCAGCAATACCAAAACGGGGCGGTACCAAGCCAACCCTTGTTATTGCCGATTAAAATAAAGGTCAGTGCAGCAGAAGCAGATTTGGCCGAACAGGAACATGAATTTTTCAACACACTGGGATTTGAAATCAACCGTTCCGGACCGGAAACCATTGTGCTGCGCTCAATACCTGTTTTATTGGGCAATACCGATATGGAAGCCCTGATTCGGGATGTATTGGCGGATATGACCGAACACGGCATGAGTCAGCGGATACAGGAAAAATCTAATGAAATATTGGCCACGGTAGCCTGTCATGGTTCCGTACGAGCTCATCGCCGCCTGAGCATTGATGAAATGAACGCCTTGCTGCGGGATATGGAACAAACCGAAAGAATAGGGCAGTGCAATCACGGCAGACCCACCTGGATAGAATTATCAACCCATGATCTTGATAAGTTCTTTCTGCGCGGTCAATAGCTTCGGCCTCGTTGTCATATCAAACAATCCTAGTTATGCAAAATAAGCCCAACCCTCCCGCCATTTTCCTGATGGGGCCTACTGCCTCAGGCAAATCCGCGCTGTCCGTTCAACTCGCCCAGGCGCTTAACGGCGAAATCATCAGCGTTGATTCCGCCTTGGTGTTTAAAGGCATGGATATAGGCACCGCCAAACCCACGCTGGATGAAAGAGGCGGTATCCCGCATCATTTGATAGATATACTGGATCCTGCAGAATCATTCTCCACCGGCCAGTTCAGGAATCAGGCGCTGGCTTTAATGGAGGATATAACCCGGCGCGGAAAAATCCCGATACTGGTCGGCGGCACCATGCTGTATTTTAACGCCTTAAACAACGGACTTGCCGCGCTGCCCGAGGCAAACGAAGCCATCAGAGCCCAGCTCGATCTAGACTTGGAGCGGCTGGGTAAAGAAGTCCTGCACCAGCGCCTTGCAACAATTGATCCCGAAGCGGCGGCGAGAATTCATATTAATGATCCGCAGCGCGTACAGCGTGCCCTTGAAGTCTACGAAATCAGCGGCAAGCCGTTAACGTCTTTTTTTACAGTAGCCCAGGCGCAAGACATCCCTTATCAAAAAATAAAACTGATTATCTCCCCGCAAGACCGAATCATACTACACGACATCATCGCCCGGCGTTTCAGGCAAATGCTGGAGCAAGGGTTTATTGAAGAAGTCGAAGCGCTCTATAAGCGCGGTGATCTGACAGACAAAATGCCGTCGATCAGAGCGGTCGGCTATCGCCAGGTTTGGTCCTATCTGCAAGGCGAATGTGATCTTGAAACCATGACAGAAAAAGCCATTGCTGCCACACGCCAACTGGCCAAGCGCCAGTTTACCTGGTTGCGCCGAGAAACCGATGCGGCAAATTTCCAGACAGGCCAAGCTGATCTGTTAGCAAAAGTGTTGGCGAAAGTTAATGAAAAGGCGTTTCCCTCAATCTCGGAATGAATTGGTAAAGGAAGGCTAAGGCGGTGAAGATGGATTTTGCGTTTTCGGTTACCGCCAGTTACCCTATGTTGAATGATGACCCCCTTATTTAAAGTGATATTGTGATAGTTTCTGATTTTGTTTTGCGTGAGTGGAGCGCCTGGGCTCCAGGCATGAATTGTAAGGCTGACTGGAAAGAATGGTACGCAGGAAGGCGAACTATACAGCATGATGATAAAGCGATCATATCTGATGCAGTGCCAAAGATGCTGCAACGCAGATTAAGCCCGTTGGCCAGAGCCGTCTTTAATGCGTCTGATAAATGCCTTGAGCCGGGCAAGTCGATTCCAACCGTATTCAGTTCAGCGCATGGCGAAGTGTGCAAATCACTGGAAATGCTTAAAACCATTCAGGCGGGTGATGAAATTTCACCGACGGCATTCAGTCTGTCTGTGCATAATGCCATAGCCGGATTATTTTCCATAGCTTACGCCAACAGTCTGGAAAGTACGGTAATTGCTCCGGGACTGGAAGGGATTGCGCCGGCATTTATTGAAGCGTTTGGGCTGTTGTCTGAAACAGCCAATGAGGTGCTGTTGGTTTTATACGATGAGCCGATAGCCGATTTTTATCCAATTTCCCCCTTTAATCTCAACGCAGAAATTCCTTGTGCACTGGCGTTGAGAATCGCTTTATCCGGGAATGGCCTGCCATTGCGATTCAGTCGTTCATTAGAATCTCGTGATGATGGCGAGCATCCTGTACAATTACTTACATTTTTAAGATTTCTTCTTGCTGAAGAATCATCATTGAGTTTGGGAAATCAAGGGCATAGCTGGCGATGGGACAAAATTTAAGCCAAAAGTTAATTTTTGGCTGGCGGCTTTTTGCAACAGGTTTCAGCTTTTCCAGTTTTGGCGTAGGTGGCTTATTATTATGGGTTTTGGTTTTTCCTGTTTTGTCTGTTCTGCCCGGTAATCGATTACAACGGATCAGTCGGGGACAAAAGGTTGTGCATTACAGCTTTTATGTTTTTATCGGACTGATGCACAGAATGGGTGTGATGACTTATGAGATAGTAGGCTTGGAAAAGCTTAATCGTCCAGGGCAGCTGATCATAGCCAATCATCCGACGCTGGTGGACATCGTTTTTTTAATCAGCCGGATCAAACAGGCAAACTGCATCGTAAAAGAAAAACTATGGCGCAATCCCTTTATGCGCGGACCTATCCTTAATGCTGGTTATATCAGTAACGGCGACCCTGAAAAAATGATAGCTGAATGTGTAGACTGGCTGCAATCCGGCGGTTCGATGATCATTTTTCCGGAAGGGACAAGATCAGTGCCGGGTAAGCCCTGCTATTTCCAGCGAGGTGCCGCTGCAATTGCGTTGCAGGCTAATAAGATTGTAACGCCGGTGACGCTATCCTGTTATCCCAGTACCCTGACAAAAGCCGAGCCATGGTATCAGATTCCTCATCGGCGCTTTCATTTGGCGATGCATGTAGGCGATGATATTGCGCTGGATGAATTTACCTGCATAGGTCAAAAATCAATCGCAGTGCGACGCTTTAATCAATTTTTACAAGATTATTTTACTCAACAGAGAGAACGCTATAAACACGATGGAAAATGAATTAAAACAACTCATCATTGATGCACTGGATCTGGAAGATATCAGTGTAGACGATATCGATAGTCACGATGCGCTATTCAATGAGGGTTTGGGTCTGGACTCAATAGACGCATTAGAACTGGGCTTGGCTATCCGTAAAAAATATAATGTAAAAATCGATGCTGAAAAAGAAGATGTGGTGAAGATTTTTTCTTCCGTTTCGGCATTGGCTAAATACATAGAATCCGCACGCAGTTGAGAAGCCAATGAAAAATTATCAGGAAAGAGAATTTTCACGCACATTAGTGCGCCCAGAGGGTGGCGTACAGGGATGTACGTCATGAAAACTCGTGAAGAAATTTTAAAGGCTATCAAGGAAATAATGGTAGAGATGTTTGAGATGGACGAACAGGCGATCACTTTGGAGGCTCGTTTATATGAAGATCTCGATTTCGACAGTATTGATGCTGTCGATATGATCGTCAGGCTGAAAGAATTGACCGGAAAAGCAGTCAAGCCGGAAGATTTCAAGACTGCCCGCAGCATCGGTGATGTTGTAGAGGCGGTTTACAAGATGTTGAATGACTAGTATGCGTCTTTTTATAAACGGTCTTATAGGATTATTAACACTGATATATCCTTTTGCTGTTTATGTTGGTATCAATTATTTTGAACCCTGGAAAATAGCAGTCATGCTGATTGTTTTACTAGGCATTAAACTGGCCGTCAGTTATTCCGAGCAACACTGGAGCAGGCCGCTGTTGATTGCCGCTATGGTGTATTGCGGATTTGCAATATGGAGTAATGATCTTGTTACCTTGCGCTTTTACCCGGCCTTGATTAACGCGATGTCATTACTGGTTTTTTCATGGAGTCTAGTATCGCCGCCCAGTTTGATTGAGCGTTTTGCGCGTATTCAACACCCTGATTTGCCACCCGAAGGCGTCATCTATACCCGGCGCGTTACTCAAGTATGGTGTGGTTTTTTTATCATCAATGGCAGCATCGCTTTGGCAACAGCCCTATGGAGTAGCGTTGAAGTCTGGAGTTTATATAACGGATTCATAGCTTATTTATTGATGGGTGCCTTGTTTGCAGGGGAGTACATTGTAAGGATGAGAACCCAGAAACATGTCAGATGAGTTGATTCCGCTATTGCATCATTTGACGGAGCTAAGGCCGGCAAACTCATCAATTGCTTATCATGCCGGACGTTATTATGATGCCGGACAGTTTTCTGCGGTGGTCAAGTCCTGGGTTACCAAACTTCAAGCGCAACCGTTCCAGCGTTATGCTTTATATGCTGAAGACACTTATCCTTTTGCGGTCATGCTGTTTGCGCTTTTTCACGCAGGAAAGGAAGTCTGGATTCCCGGTAATAATTGCCCCGGTACGGCGCAACAACTTCAGCAACAGGATTGCCAGTTACTGGGCGATTGGGATAAGGCTCGGCCGTTTGATTATGGTCTGGATATGGCCGAAAGTTCCACTGATCTATCGCCTTTAAATCCTGCAGAAACTCGATTGGTGATTTTTACCTCCGGTTCTACCGGCCAACCCAAGCCGATAGAAAAACGCCTTAGCCAATTACAAATTGAAATAGCAACGCTGGAAAAATTGTGGGGCAAACGGTTAGCTGGTGCCGAGGCTTTGGCTACGGTCAGTCATCAGCATCTCTATGGCTTGCTGTTTCGGCTGCTATGGCCGTTATCAGCGGGACGGTGTTTTCATAGCGAGATTTATCTCAATCCTGAAATGCTGGTCAACAGCACACAAAATGCGGCTTATTGGGTGGCCAGTCCTGCTCATTTAAAACGACTGGATCAGGATTCGCCCTGGGAGAGAATCTCAAATTTAAATGCTATTTTTAGCTCCGGTGGGCCTTTGCAACATAATGCGGCACAACAGGTTTTAGCTTGTAGCGGACAGCCGGTTATAGAAATCTATGGAAGTTCCGAGACAGGCGGGATCGCCTGGAGACAGCAGGGTGATGAACCAGTTACGCCGTGGGCGCTGTTTGAAGGCATGACGCTAACACGCACGGATGATGGCTGGCATCTGCATTCGTCTTATTTAACGAAGTCAGGTAGCGATGGTTTTCAGCTGGCTGACCAAATCAGCCTGCAAGAGGATGGCCGGTTTCTCCTGCAAGGCCGGTTGGATCGGATAGTCAAAATAGAAGAAAAACGCCTGTCTTTAACCGAGCTTGAGCAACGCCTAATGGACACGCCCTGGATAGCGGATGCATTTACGGTAATGATAGAAAAGAGCAGGGATGTTGTCGGCGCGGTTGTTGTCTTGAATCAGGATGGTTTGCAGTTGTTGGAAGCCAAGGGCAGAAACCAGTTAATCAAACAAATACGTACGGCCCTTAGTCAGTGGTTCGATGCGGTAGTGCTGCCCAGAAAATGGTTGTTTACAGACAGGATCCCCATGACTACTCAGGGGAAAGTCGAAAAGCATCTGTTAATGCAACTGTTGAATACGGATAGCCGTAAATTGCCACAGGTGCATGGCTTTGAATCAACTCCCGGCGGCGTCGAACTGGATATAAAAGTTTCTGCTGAATTGGTTTATTTTCCGGATCATTTTGCAGGTTTCCCTATCTTGCCCGGTGTGGTTCAAATAGCCTGGGCAGAGCATTTCGGAAAGCTGTTTTTTGCCATTAGTGAGCCCTTTTCACAAATGGAAACCATCAAATTTGTAAAAATCATTCAGCCCAGAGATGAGCTTAAACTGACGATCAAATGGAATGCGAACACCTGTCAGCTGTCGTTTAACTTTAGCTCGGAACAGAGAGTGCACAGTTCAGGACGCATGGTTTACGGAGAGCCACGATGAAAACCTGCGTCATCGTGCCCGTTTATAACCATGAACAGGCTATTCCCCAGGTAGTAGAAAAATTAAAAGTTTATGGGCTGCAATTTACCAATTTGTGGGTCTGGATAAATACCCTGTCATTTGCGATTGCCGATGGCATGTGCGGTTTTCGGCTTTATTCGCTAAATGCAGTGGATAAACTGATCAGTACGACAGCCATCGGCAAGCGCATGGATTTTGATGTTGATATTGTCGTGCGTCTGTACTGGCAGGGAGTCGATGCCATCAATATGCCTACCGCCGTGCGGTACCCTTATGATGGCATATCGCATTTCAAGTTGTGGCGCGATAATGTCATGATCTCAGCAGTCCATGCCCGGCTTTTTTTCGGCATGCTGGCACGTTTTCCGCAATTGCTCATCAGGCACTGGCGATGAAAAAAGCGGCGCATTGGGCGCAGATCGAAGAGCAGAGCGTAATCTGGGGCATGCGTTTCCTGTTGCGTGTCTACCTGCTTTTTGGCCGTACCGTTCTGCAAGTGTTTTTATACCCTGTGGTGATTTATTACTGGCTGATTAATAAATCAGGCAGACAAGCTAGTCAGGCTTATCTGAACAAAGTGGCAGGCTTTGCACCGGCATTAAAAATTGATGGCAGCCTGTATTGGAGTTATAAACATTTCATTGCTTTTGCCAATTCCATTATCGATAAACTGGCGGCCTGGGCAGGCGCAATATCGCTTGCTGATGTGGAATATCACGGACGTAAGGAATTATTCGCCGATCTTGAACAAGGGCGGGGCGTTATCCTGCTAGGCTCGCATCTGGGTAATCTTGATATTTGTCGGGTAATTTCTTATCTGGATAGGGACGTAAGCATTAATGTGCTCGTGCATACCAAACATGCAGAAAAGTTCACTCGCCTGACCAATCAATACAGTGACAAAAGTAGGCTCAACCTGATTCAGGTGACTGAAATTACCGCAGCCACCTCGATGTTGCTGAGTGATAAAATCGATAACGGTGAATTGGTTATTATCGTGGCAGACAGAACGCCGGTGAGCAATTCGCAGCGTG